>JASLFM010000188.1 GCA_030150585.1 Acidovorax sp. | reverse complement strand
GTCCTGCACGACGGTCGCAAGGCCGCTGTAATAGGAGTCGGCCTGCACGCGGTGGGCCGAGAGTGCCTGGGCCAGGGCTTGCGAGGCCGGCGGCGCCTGCACCATGTCATAGCCCGTGGCGGGCTGCACGAGCAGGCGGCGTAATTGCGCCATCACGCCCTGGGCGCGCTGGCGCGCGCGCGCCAGCGGGGTTGCGCCTCCCATGGGCATGCCCGCGAGCACGCTGGCGGGGGCGAGGCCGGGGCGCGGCATGGGGTGCGGGTGCACTGCAGGGGCTGCTGCCCGCGCCATGGCTTCGCGCGTCTGCGCGAGGGCCTGGGATGCCAGCCCGCCGGGCGCGGCAGCGCTGTCCGCGGTGCCCGTGCCGGCCGCCGATACGCCGCGGCGCACGCGGTTGCGCAGGTCGTTCTGCTGGACCACGCCCTGCTCGTCGTAGAAGCGGTTGACCGCTTGGTACTGCGCCAGCAGCAAATCGGCCAGCGTGCGCTGCAGCGGGTCGATCACGGTCTGCAGATCCGCGCGCGGCAGGCCGGACTCCGTCCACTGCTCCACGAGCAGCAGGCAGCAGGCCTCGGGGCGCAGGATGTCCTGGCTGCTGAGCTCCTGGCCTTCGAGGTGCTGGGTGCGCAGGCGTACCAGTTCGAACGGCGCGCTCACCTTTTCCATCACCGTGAGGGCCATGCGCGAGGCGACGATTTTGTTCTCGACCACGTCATCGCTGAGCAGTTCGAAGCCCGAACTGGCGGGCAGCACGCCGCGCGAGGTGCTGGTGTGCGGCGCCAGGGACTCGTTCCAGGCGCGGGCCACCGCGGCGGTCCAGTCGCGGTGGCGCTGCTGGTACAGCATCCAGGTGTCGCGGCGCGACTGCATCTCGCGCACCGTGCCCGTCTGGGCCATGAGCGTGCCCAGGAAGTCCAGCAGGGTCTTGTCGATCTCCGCCAGGGCGCCGCATATCCCTTCGACGAAGCGCTGGCGGGCCAGGCGGGCCAGCCGGCGCTGGGGAACGGGTGCGGGCGGGACGTGCATATTCCCGGATATTAGCTGCTGGGGATCAGACGGTGGCGCCCGCGTTGGGATCGTTGGGGTCGCCTTCCTTCTTGGCGGTCTTCACGAGGTCCTCGCGCTTCACGCCCAGCCACATGGCGATGGCCGCGGCCACGAACACCGAGGAGTAGATGCCGAAGAGGATGCCGATGGTCAGCGCCAGTGCAAAGTAGTGCAGGCTCGGGCCGCCGAAGAAGAACATCGACAGCACCATGGCCTCGGTCGAGGCGTGGGTGATGATGGTGCGGCTCATCGTGCTCGTGATCGCGTGGTCGATGACCTCGTGCGTGGTCATCTTGCGGTACTTGCGGAAGGCTTCGCGGATCCGGTCGAAGATCACCACCGATTCGTTCACCGAGTAGCCCAGCACGGCCAGTACGCCAGCCAACACCGAGAGCGAGAATTCCCACTGGAAGAACGCGAAGAAGCCCAGGATGATGACCACGTCGTGGAGGTTGGCGATCACGGCAGCCACGCCGAATTTCCATTCGAAGCGGAACGCCAGGTAGATCACGATGCCCAGCACCACCATGCCGAGGGCCATCAGGCCGCCATGCACCAGTTCCTCGCCCACTTGCGGGCCCACGAACTCGGTGCGGCGCAGCGTCACTTCGGGATCAACGGCCTTGAGAGCGGTCAGCACCTGCTCGCTTTGCTGCGCGGAGGTCACCCCCTTCTGAGCGGGCAGGCGGATCATCACGTCGCGAGACGTGCCGAAGTTCTGCACGATCACGTCGGCATAGCCGAGCTTGGACACCGTCTCGCGGACGTGGCCGATATCGGCGGTCTGCGTGTAGGCCACCTCCATGACGGTGCCGCCGGTGAACTCCACCGACAGATGCAGGCCGCGCGTGAACAGGAAGAACACGGCCAGCGCGAAGGTGATGAAGGAGATCGCGTTGAGCACCAACGCGTACTTCATGAACGGGATGTCTTTTCTGATACGGAAGAATTCCATGGTGCTTCTTCCTCCTTCTTATTGGGCCGCTGGGGGGGTGTTGGCGTCGGGCTTCCAGACCTGGCCGATGGACACGCTCTTGAGCTTCTTCTGGCGGCCATACCAGAGGTTCACGAGGCCGCGCGAGAAGAACACGGCCGAGAACATGCTGGTCAGGATGCCGATGCAGTGCACCACGGCGAAGCCGCGCACGGGGCCCGAACCGAAGGCCAGCAGCGCCAGGCCCACGATCAGCGTACTCACGTTCGAGTCCAGGATGGTGGCCCAGGCGCGCTCGTAGCCCGCCGCGATGGCTGCCTGCGGCGACACGCCCGCGCGCAGCTCCTCGCGGATGCGCTCGTTGATCAGCACGTTGGAGTCGATGGCCACGCCCAGTGCGAGCGCCATGGCCGCGATGCCGGGCAGGGTCAGCGTGGCCTGCAGCATGGACAGGATGGCCAGCAGCATGAGCACGTTCACCGCGAGCGCCACGGTGGAGAACACGCCGAACAGCATGTAGTACACGCACATGAAGGCCGCGATGGCCACCATGCCCCAGACCACGCTGTGGATGCCGCGCTGGATGTTGTCCGCGCCCAGGCTTGGGCCGATGGTGTATTCCTCGATGATCTCCATGGGCGCAGCCAGCGAGCCGGCGCGCAGCAGCAGGGCCGTGTCGTTGGCCTCTGCGGTGGTCATGCGGCCCGAGATCTGAACGCGGCCCCCGCCGATCTCGCTGCGGATCACGGGTGCCGTCACGACCTCGCCCTTGCCCTTTTCGAACAGCACGATGGCCATGCGCTTGCCCACGTTCTCGCGCGTCACGTCCTTGAACAGGCGCGAGCCCTTGGCATCGAGCACCAGGTTCACCGTGGGCTCCTGCGTCTGGCTGTCAAAGCCGGGCTGGGCGTCGGTGAGGTTCTCGCCCGTGAGCACGACCTGCTTCTTCACGATGATGGCCTGGCCGTTGCGGTCCAGGTACTTTTCATCGCCGAAGGGCACGGGGCCCGAGCCCAGCTCGGCCGCGCGCGCCTCGGTGCCCTCGTCCACCATGCGCACTTCCAGCGTGGCCGTGCGGCCCAGGATGTCTTTGGCCTTGGCGGTGTCCTGCACGCCGGGCAGCTGCACCACGATGCGGTCCAGCCCCTGCTGCTGGATCACGGGCTCGGCCACGCCGAGTTCGTTGATCCGGTTGTGCAGCGTGGTGATGTTCTGCTTGAGGGCCTGCTCCTGGACCTTGCGCAGCGCCTCGGGCTTGATCGTGGCGCGCAGCTTGAAGCCCTCGCCATCGGGGGCGCTCGTGGCCGCGAGGTCGGGGAACTGGTCGGCCACGAGGTTGCGCGCGGCCGTGAGCGTGGCTTCGTCGCGCAGCTTGACTTCGATGGCCTGGCCGTCGCGGCTGATGCCGCCGTGGCGGATGTTCTTGTCGCGCAGCAGGGTGCGCAGGTCGCCCGCGTAGGACTCGGCCTTTTTGGTCAGGGCCGCCTGCATGTCCACCTGCAGCATGAAGTGCACGCCGCCGCGCAGGTCCAGGCCCAGGTACATGGGCCGGGCATGCAATGCGGTGAGCCAGGCCGGTGAGCGCGACAGCAGGTTCAGCGCGACGATGTAGGACGGGTCGCTGGCGTCGGGCACCAGCGCCTTCTGCAGCGCGTCCTTGGCCTTGAGCTGGGTGTCGGGCGTGTCGAAGCGCGCGCGCACCGAGTTGCCGTCGAAGCTCAGCGCGTCGGGCGTCACGCCCGCGGCCTTGAGCACGTCCTCGACGCGGGCCTGCATCGCGGCATCGACCTTGACGGTCGCCTTGGCCGACGATACCTGCACCGCAGGCGCCTCGCCAAAGAAATTGGGCAGGGTGTACAGCAGCCCCACCAGCAGCGCGACCACCAGGATCGCGTACTTCCATACCGGATAACGGTTCATGATCGCGCTTGAGTCAGGGTTGGCTTACTTGATGGTGCCCTTGGGCAGCACTTGCACGACCGCGCTGC
>JASLFM010000178.1 GCA_030150585.1 Acidovorax sp. | reverse complement strand
CTTACTTCTTGGTGTAGATCTGGTCGAAGCTCGCGCCGTCGGCAAAGTGGTCCTTGTCGGCCTTGGCCCAGCCGCCGAACGCCTGGTCGATGGTCACGAGCGTGAGCTTGGGGAACTGCTTGTCGTACTTGGCCTTGGCCTTCTCGCCCGTGGGACGGTAGAAGTTGCGGCCCGCAATGTCCTGGCCTTCGTCGGAGTACAGGTACTTCAGGTATTCCTCGGCCACGGTGCGCGTGCCCTTCTTGTCAACCACCTTGTCCACCACGGCCACGCTGGGCTCGGCCAGAATGGAGAGCGACGGCACGACGATCTCGAATTTCTCGGGCCCGAACTCCTTGAGCGCGAGGAAGGCCTCGTTCTCCCAGGCCAGCAGCACGTCGCCCACGCCGCGCTGTACGAAGGTGATGGTGGCGCCGCGCGCGCCGGTGTCGAGCACCGGCACGTTCTTGAACAGCTTGCCGATGTAGTCGCGCGCACCGGCATCGCCGCCGTACTTGCGCTTGGCGAATTCCCAGGCAGCCAGGTAGTTCCAGCGCGCGCCGCCGCTGGTCTTGGGGTTGGGCGTGATCACCTGCACGCCGGGCTTCACCAGGTCGTCCCAGTCCTTCAGGCCCTTGGGGTTGCCCTTCTTCACGAGGAAGACGATGGTCGACGTGTAGGGTGCCGAGTTGTGCGGCAGGCGCTTTTGCCAGTCGGGCTTGACGAGGCCACCGTGGGCCGCGAGCGCATCCACGTCCCCGCCCAGGGCCAGCGTGGCCACGTCGGCGTCGATGCCATCGATGATCGAGCGCGCCTGCTTGCCCGAGCCGCCATGCGACTGCTTGATCGCCACTTCCTGGCCCGTCTTGGCCTTCCAGTACTTGGCGAAGGCTTGGTTGTATTCGACGTACAGCTCGCGGGTGGGGTCGTAGGAGACGTTGAGCAGGGTCAACGGCTGCGCGAACGACGGCAATGCCGTCAGGGCCATGCCTGCTGCCAGGGCTGCGGCGAAGGGAAACTTGATAAAGTGGCGGCGATTTTTCATGGAACGGCTTTCTGAGTGCGGTAGGTGGTGCGAACACCGACGAAACGCATTCTGAAAGCCCTCCCTCAAAACAGAAACCAATAAGATTTCAGTTCTTAATATCCAAAACATCTGAAATCAACTTCCAAGGACCGCTCCCCATGGCACGCACCGTTCACTGCATCAAGCTCGGCAAGGAAGCCGAAGGCCTCGACTTCCCCCCCTATCCCGGTGAACTCGGCAAGCGCATCTACGAAAACGTGAGCAAGGAAGCCTGGGCCGGATGGCTCAAGCACCAGACCATGCTGGTCAACGAGAACCGCCTGAACCTGGCGGACGCCCGCGCGCGCCAGTACCTCGCACGCCAGATGGAAAACCACTTCTTTGGCGGCGGCGCCGATGCCGCCGCCGGCTACGTTCCGCCCAGCAACGGCTGACGCGATGCCCGAGCCGATCGACTGGCTCCCCGACGGCACCCCCTACAGCCCCCGCTTCGGCGACCGCTACCACAGCAGCGCCAACCACGGCCTGGACCAGGCACGCGACGCATTCCTGGGCGGCTGCGGCCTGCCTGCGGCCTGGGGCGGGCAGGCGCAGTGGCGCATCCTGGAGACCGGCTTCGGCTTCGGCCTCAACTTCCTCGTGACCTGGGCCGCCTGGAGGGCAGACCCTGCGCGCCCGCGCGTGCTGCACTTCGTTTCCACCGAGGCCTGGCCCGTCAGCGCAGCCGACCTGCTACGCGCCGCCCCGCAAGACACGGAATTGCAGCCGCTCGCGCGGCAACTCGCCGCCCAGTTCCAGGGGTTGCTGCCAGGCGTGCACCGTCTCTCGTTCGAGGGCGGAGGCGTGCTGCTCACCCTCTGCATCGGGGACACGCAGGCCCTGCTGCGCCAGCAGACGTTCACAGTGGATGGGGTCTTCCTCGACGGCTTCAGCCCCCAGCACAACCCCGGCATGTGGGACTTGCACACGCTCAAGGCCGTGGCGCGCTGCTGCCGGCGCGGTACGCGGCTGGCCACGTGGAGCGTGGCGCGCGCCGTGCGCGACGCGCTCACGCAGTGCGGCTTCGACGTGCGCAAGGTGCCCGGCGTGCCGCCCAAACGCGACAACCTGCAGGCTGTCTACAACCCACGCTGGGAGCCGCGCACCATCGCTGCGGCCCCAGTGGCAGAGCCGTCGCGCTGCATCGTCATCGGCGGCGGGCTCGCGGGCGCCGCCGCGGCCGCGAGCCTCGCACGCAGGGGCTGGCAGGTGGATGTGCTCGACCGCGGCTCCGAGCCCGCCGCAGGCGCCTCGGGCCTGCCCGCCGGGCTGTTCGCGCCCCATGTGTCGCCCGACGACAGCCTGCTCTCACGCTTGTCGCGCAGTGGCGTGCGCCTCACGCGGCAGACCGCCAGCGAATTGCTGCAGGAAGGCGTGGACTGGGCGCCCAGCGGCGTGCTCGAACACTGCCTGGACGGCAAACGCCGCCTGCCCGCCGAGGGGGCGGCAGGTTTTGGTGCCGACTGGAGCGGCCCCGCCGATGCCGCGCGGCTGGCCGCAGCGGGCTTGCCCGGCGACGCCATTGCCAACTGGCACCCGAGCGGCGGCTGGGTGCGCCCGGCCCGGCTCGTGGCGGCCCTGCTCGCGCAGCCCGGCATCCGCTGGCGGGGAAATACCCCCGTCGAACGGCTGGAGCAGGCCACCGATGCCCAAGGGCGCACGCTGTGGCGCGTGTGCGATACCACGGGCCGCGTACAAGCCGAGGCTGCGCTCGTGGTGGTCGCCGCAGGCGCGGGCAGCATTGGCCTGTGCAGCCCTTTCTGGCCCGGGGAACCCCTGCGCCCCTTGCGCGGGCAGGTATCCTGGGGCCTGGCCGAGGGCACACCGGGCCTGCCGCCGTTCCCGGTGAACGGCCATGGCAACCTCGTGCCCCGGGTACCCACCCCGGAAGGCGCGATCTGGGTGCTGGGCTCCACCTTCGAGCGCGGCCAGAGCGCCCTGCCCAAAACCCCGACAGAGGAGGCCGAGGGCCATGCGGCCAACCTGCAGCGCCTGCAGGGCCTGCTGCCGGGCCTCGCACGGCAGTTGCAGCCATGCTTCGAGGCCGCCACGGCCGTCCACGCCTGGGCTGCCGTGCGCTGCACGGTACCGGACCGGGTGCCCGTCGTGGGGCCGGTGGACCCGCTGGCTCTGCCCGGCCTGTGGGCCAGCACGGCCATGGGTGCGCGCGGCCTCACGCTGTCGGTGCTGTGCGGCGAGCTGCTTGCGGCCCGGCTGCACGGCGAGCCGCTGCCGCTGGACGACAAGCTCGCGCGGGCGCTCAGTGCCGAGCGCCTGCGGCCGGGCATCACCGGCTGACGGCTGGCGCGTCCTCAAGCGGCGCAACTACCGCCGCTCGCGGCCCATGCCCTCCTGGCGCTCCATGCGCTGCTGCTCGCCCGGTGGCTGGAAGTGCCGCTGGCCGATGGCCTCCCGCGGCTGGTAGTTGAAGTTCTGCGAGCGGATTTCGTGCTGCTGCTCCACCGAGCCCGGATAGCGCCCGGCGGGAAACTGGCGCTGGTACAGGGGAAGGGGCGCCGGCACGGGCATCTGGCGGCGGTCCATCCGCTCCCAGCCCTCGCGCCGCTGCTGCCATGCCGCGCCCCAGCGTTCGCCCCAGTGCGGCGGCCCGTCCGGGCTCCAGGCGCGGAAGTACGGAGGCGGCACACGGTAGTAGCGCACGGGAATGCACAGCACGTACGCAGGCACGTCGTCGGCCTGGACCACGCTCCAGGGGCCGTTGTACCAGGTGCTCGCATACCAGTTGTCGGCCTGGTAGACCCAGTACAGCCCGTCGTAGTAGAAGAAATTGGCGTTCACGCCCGGCGCGTAGTAGACCGGGCAGCCGGGCATGGGCACCAGATCGGGAAACGCCGGCACATCGACCCCTATGCTGACCCCGGGCACCTGGATGCCCACGCCAACACTGACCTGCGCCTGCGCGGCAGGCGACTGCACCACGAGCAGGGGCAATGCAAGGATGAGGTAACGCATATGCGGCCTCCTCTCCATGAAACCCGCCCGGGATGCAAGCCGGCGCACCGGGCCTGCGCCTGTCAATGCCTGCCGTGGCCTCCTTGCCCGCCGAAGCCGCGGCGGCCTCCGCCATCCGACGCGGGCGCCACGTAGGCCGTGACGCCATGGTCCAGCACACCTGCGGGCGCAACGCGGCGCAGATCGAAGGACGAGACGTTCGCACCGTCGAAGTTGAACGCGAACTCCTGGGCGCCGACCACGAAACGGATCACCTCGCCCTGCTTCACGTTGACGTAGCGGGTATCCGGCCCGATCGCGATCGTGCGCGAAGCCTGCGCCGCCGACGCGGCATCGCCCAGCAGATTCGTGGGCACCTCGTCCGCATGGGCACCCAGCATCGCTGCCAGCCCCAGCACACCCGCATAAAGAGACATCCTGTTCATGATTGATGACCTCCATCGCCCTGTATCGCGGCCACCGGGCATTCGCCCCCTTGGCCGCATTGCCGGCATGCCGTCAACCGTTTAGAGCGTGCCATGCGCTGCAAAGTGCCCGCGCCGGGCACCGCATCAACGCCCGTGGCCGCCATGGCCGCTGCGCCCGCCGTTCGATTGCGGGGCGACGTAGGCAATCACGCTGTGGTCGAGCATGCCCGCAGGTGCCACGCGCTGAAGGTCGAAGGACGAGATGTCCGCAACGCCATCGAAGTTGAACGCGAACTCCCGCCCGTTGGCGATGAACCGCACCACCTCTCCCTGCGCCACGTTGACGTACCGCGTGCCAGGCCCAATGGCAATGGTGCGCGATGCCTCCGAGGCCGACGTGAGATCGCCCAGCAGATCCACAGGCACAGCGGCCTGCGCCCCCATTGCACCCACCAGCCCCAACGCGCCGATACACATTGCAACCTTGTTCATGGTGAACTCCTGAATCCTGCGGCTGCCGCGCCGGGCCGCCGCCATGCGACGG
>JASLFM010000137.1 GCA_030150585.1 Acidovorax sp. | reverse complement strand
AGCGCGCCGAAGCCGCCGATGCCGGCCATCACGCCTTCGCGCAGGGTCTTCTTGGCCAGCGGCTTGATGCGCTCGACCAGCGCGTCGCCCGCGTCGATGTTGACGCCGGCGTCTTTGTACGAAATGGGAGGGGTGGCAGAGGAGCTCATGGAATTCAAAGCGTGGTTGGCGGATCGGCCCAAACCGGCGATTTTAGGGGCGGCGGCATCCGAAGGGGCCGGAATGCCCGTTGGCGGTGGGGTGGTGCAAGAAAAAAGCCCTGCCGCGCGGGCAGGGCTTGCTTGCTGGGGGCAGGGCGGATTCAGAGGGCTCCGTCGCCCAGCACGATGCCTTCGCGCCGGGGGTCGGCGCCGCCTTGCAACTGGGGCTTGCCGTCCTTGGTCACGCGGATGATGGTGGCCACGCCGCTGGACTGGGCCGCCGTGGAAACGGTGTGGCCCTTGGCTTTGAGGCCGTTGACCAGCCCTGTCAGGTCGAGCGAGGTGTTGGACCCATCCACGCCCGTGGTGGGGCTGTTGGACGCTCCGAAGTTGACGAGCGACGTGGCCTGTTGGGCATCCAACCCCCAGTCCAGGGCGCCGACCACGGTCTTCATCACGTACTGGATGATGGCGCCGCCGCCCGGCGAGCCGGTGGCCATCAGGAAGTCGCCGGGCGCGCTGCCCTTGAACACCAGCGTGGGCGCCATGGTGCTGCGGGGGCGCTTGCCAGGGGCCACGCGGTTGGCCACGGGCTGGCCGCTTGCGTCCACCGGCGTGGCGGAGAAGTCCGTGAGCTGGTTGGTCAGCAAGAAGCCCTCGACCATGTGGAAGGAGCCCATGCTCGACTCCACCGTCGTCGTCATCGACACTACGTTGCCATAGGCGTCCACCACGGAGAAGTGCGTGGTGCCGTGTTCCACCGTCTTGTCCACGCCCTGTGGCACCGGGCCGAAATCACCCGCGGCGGCCGTGCCCATGCTCTTGTCCGGATTGATCAGGCTGGCGCGCTGCTTGAGGTAGTCGGGGCTCAGCAGCGAGGCCAGGCCCTGGGCTGGCAGCGGAACGAAGTCGGTGTCGGCCACGTACTTGTCGCGGTCAGCATAGGCCAGGCGCTCTGCCTCGGACACCAGGTGCACGCCCATCACGCTGGGCACGCCGCCTTCGTTGGCGGGGTTCGCCGGCGCGTATTGCGCCAGGTTGAACTGGCCCAGGATGCCCAGCGACTGCGCGATCGCGATGCCGCCGGAGGAGGGGGGCGCCATGGTGCATACGTGGTAGGCGCCACGGTAGGTGGTGCAAACCGGGTCGCGCTTCTTGGCTTTGTAGGCGGCCAGATCGGCCAGGGTCATCAGGCTGGGGGTGATGGGCGTCTTGGCGGCGTCGTCGCCCACGGTTTGTGCGGCCTTGGCGACAATGGCCTTGGCGATGTCCCCCGTGTAGAGGGCGTCTGCGCCCTGCGAGGCCAGCGCCTTCAGTGTCTTGGCGTAGGGCAGGTTCGTCATGGTGTCGCCCGTTTTGCGGGGCGAGCCATCGGCATTGAAGTAGGTCGCCATGGCGTTGGCGTCCAGCGCCAGGTTGCTGGCGTTGCTGGCGATGGCGTCGCCCAGGCGCCCGGGGATCTGGAAGCCGTTGGTCGAGAGCTTGATGCCATAGTCGAACAAGCCGCTCCAGGCGAGCACGCCATGTTCCTTGTGCGCCATGTCGAGCATGCGCATCACGCCCGGCACACCAATGGAGCGGCCGCTGCGCCGCGCCGACGGCACGGGCGCGGGCGAATTGGGGTCGGCCTGGTCCTGGCGCGCCAGGTAGTAGCCGGTGGCGGCGGCCGGAGCGGCCTCGCGCCCGTCATAGGCGGTCACCTTCTTGCTCTTGGCGTCGTAGTACACCATGAACGCACTGCCCGCGACGGTGCTGGACTGCGGCTCCACCAGGCCCAGCACGGCCTGCATGGCCACGGCCGCATCCACGGCCGAGCCGCCGGCCTTCAGAATGTCGCAACCTGCCTTGGTGGCCAGCGGCGTATTGGCGACCACCATGTATTTGCTGGAGTATTTGGCGGTCAGGCCCAAACGGTAGCCAGAGGCTTTCTCGGGCGCCGCCGGGTCGCCGCTTACGCCGGAGCCGACGACCACGGGGGCGCCGTTGCCGCTGCGTACCGAACAGCTGTTGGGGTCGTTGTCCACGACCAGGTCCGGGCCGTCGCTGCCGCCGCAGCTCGCCAGGAACACCGCTGCCGCCAGCGGCGCCATGGCCCACAGAATTTTCTTGCGCATACTCCACCTCTTTGGTTGGCCGATCGATCCTGGCACCCCATAAGGTGCCCGCTCCACGTGGGCTGCGCCGCATGCCCGGCGACGCCCCGGGGCTGGTGCAGCTTAGCCATGGGCAGGAAGGGCTTCGGTTGGTAAATACCCTCGCCAAAGGTGAGTGTCGTAAAAGGTGGGAAGATCCAGGCTGGGACGCCAAGTGCCAGCCGGGGCGCGGGGCAGACTAAAATCGGCGGCTTACATACGCTCCGTTTCGCACCCCGCCGCAGCCGCATTGACAGCCGCTCATTGGCAGGGGTCGCTCCTACCGACCTTCAGTCATGCCGTCATCCTCGTCCAAGCCCGTCCTTGCCGAGCCAGTCTCTGACCGGGGGCTGGCATGAGCTCCATGAAGCAGCTGGCGCTGGACATCGGCCTGGCCCCGGCGCCGACCCTGTCGCGCTTCTTCGCGGGCCCCAACGAGGCCGTGCTGCAGTACCTGCGCCTGGCCGTGGAAAGCGGCAGCGGCGGCGCCCTGCGCTCGCCCGTGCCGGTGTACCTGTGGGGCGAGGCGGGCTGCGGCAAGACGCACCTGCTCACGGCCGTGCGCGAGACGCTGCGCGAGCAGGGCGTGCGCGTGGGCTGGATGGACGCGGCCACCGCCAGCCCGCCCGCGTTCGACGAGGACTGGGCTGCCGTGCTGCTCGACGAGGTGCACCTGTACTCCACCGATCAGCAGGCGATGGCATTCAACTGGTTCGTC
>JASLFM010000066.1 GCA_030150585.1 Acidovorax sp. | reverse complement strand
CACCGGGGTGGACAGGCCGGCGGGCGCATCCGCGGCGGCGTTGGGGGTGGAGGCGATGCGGGGCATAGGCGCTGCAGTTTAGGCCGCAACCGCCGCCGTGGCCTCGATCTCGAACAGCATGCCGTCGAGCGCGAGGCGCGGCACCGGGATCAGCGTGCAGGCGGGCGTGGGCGCGTCGCCCCACAGCGCCTGCAACTGCTCGCCGAAGATGCGCAGCCGCTCGTGCGTGTGGTCCACGACGAGCACCGTGAGCTTGGCCACGTCGCGCGGCCGCGCGCCTGCGGCGGCCAGGGCGGTGCCGAGGTTGGCCAAGGCCTGGCGCACCTGCGCGGTGAAATCGGGCGCGAGCCGGCCCTGGGTGTCCTCGCCGCCCTGTCCGGCCACGTAGACCATGCGGGCCGGGCCCTGCACGACGGCCAGGTGCGAATAGCCGTTGGGCTGCGGGTCGTAGAGACCGGGCGGGTTGGAGAAGGCGATGCGGACGTTGGTAGCGGGGTGTTGCATGGTGTTGAAGCGTTGGAGAGGAATGCGCTGCAGTATCAAACCTCAACTAAACTTGAGGTCAAACATGCCGGCGGAAATCCCCATGACCCGTGTTCCCTCCCCCGTGCCGTCCTGCGCGCATGCCGATTTGACGGTAGGCGAAGTCGCCGCGCGCAGCGGCGTTGCCGTATCGGCGCTGCACTTCTACGAAACCAAGGGCCTGATCCACAGCGTGCGCAACGCGGGCAACCAGCGCCGCTATGCGCGCTCGGTGCTGCGGCGCGTGGCCGTCATCAAGGTGGCGCAGCGCATGGGCATGCCGCTGGCCGATATCGCCGAGGCCTTGCGGACCTTGCCTGAAGAGCGGACCCCCACGGGCGCCGACTGGAGGCGCCTGTCGGCTGCGTGGCGCGAGGACCTCGACGAGCGCATCCGCACGCTCACGCAATTGCGCGACCAGCTCGACCGCTGTATCGGCTGCGGCTGCCTGTCGCTCAAGGAATGTCCGCTGCGCAATGCGCAGGACCAGCTTGCGGACGAGGGGCCGGGGCCCCATTTCCGCGAGGGGTAGCGGCACAGCGCGCTCAGCGCCGCTCGTGCCGCACGATGTAGAGCCCGCAGCCGATCACGATGGCACCGCCCAGCAGCGTGGCGGCGCCTGGCACGGCCTGCCAGAGCAGCCAGTCGAGCGCCATGCCCCAGGCCAGGGCCGTGTACTCGAACGGTGCTACGACCGAGGCCTGGCCGTGGCGAAAGGCCTCCGTGATGGCGAGCTGGCCGCAAAAGCCCGTGATGGCAAGGCCCGCCACGAGCGGCCAGTGTGCGCCTTGCACGGCAACCCACTGCGGCCAGGCGAGCACGCCCGCGCCCAGGGCCAGCAGCGCGGTGGTCCAGAACACGAGGCTCGCGCTCGCATCGGTGCGCGAGAGCACGCGGCCCGTGAGGGCCGAGAGCGCATAGCACAGTGCCGCGCCGAGCACTGCCAGCGCGCCCCACGAGAGGAAGGCGCCCTGCTGCGGCCGCAGCGCCACCACCACGCCCACGAGGCCCACGCCGATGGCGATCCAGTGCGCACGCTGCACGCGCTCGCCCAGCACCGGGCCCGAAAGCGCGGTGATGAGCAGCGGCGCAATGAAGAAGATGGTGTAGGCCTCGGACAGCCCCAGCTCGCGCAGCGCGAACGAGAACAGGGTCAGCATGGTGACGTTGAGTGCGCCACGCAGCAGGTGCAGCGGCCAGCGCACGCGCGCGAGGGCCCGGGCCTCGCCCCGCCACAGCACGTAGGCCACGACCAGCGGCAGCGCAGACAGGCCGCGCAGCGCGGCGACCTGGATGGCGGGGTAGTGCTGCGTGAGCGACTTGAGCAGCGCATCCATGAGCGAGAAGGCGCCCACGGCCGCCACCATGGCGGCGATGCCGCGCAGGTTGTGTGCGCGTGCGTCGGCGCGGGGGGCGTGGCGGATGGGGCTGGCGGGCTCCGCCAGGGGCTCGGGAGCGGCTTGCGCAAGGGTGGCAAGTGCTACGTCGGGATCGCGCTGGGACAAGGAATGGCTCCGGACAGGGATGCGGGGTCAGAGCCACCGACTGTAGCGGGCAATGCGCTGCTAAAGCCAGTCGGGGCGATCGAGCAGCCGCCGCCAGTCCTGCGCGTCGGCAGGCGCCGTGTCCGTGCAGGAGCCAGGCCAGCGCACGCCGCTGTCGATCACGAGCGGCGCGCCCGTGGCGGGGTGGGGCACTTCGATCTGCCAGGCATGCAGCCACAGGCGCTGCAGGCCCAGGCGTTCAGCCCACCAGCGGTTGAGCGGGCCCTTGCCGTGCGTGGCGTCGCCGATGATGGGGTGGGCCAGGTGCTTGAGGTGGCGGCGCACCTGGTGGCGCCGGCCTGTGGTGGGCCAGGCCTCCACGAGCGAAATGCGTGTGCTTGCGAAGCGCGGGTCGGCCGCTTCGGGCCAGTCCAGCCGCGCCAGGCCGCGAAAGCGGGTGTGCGCGGGCTGCAAGGGTGCGTCGGGGGGCGCGTCGTCGGGGCGCAGCGGGTGGTCCACTTCAATGGCTTCGGGGGCCCAGCCGCGCACCAGCGCGAGGTAGCGCTTGCGCACGGCATGGCGCTCGAAGGATTGGCCCAGCGAGCGTGCCGCCTCGGGGTGCAGCGCCATGAGCAGCACGCCGCAGGTGCCCTTGTCGAGCCGGTGCACGGGGTAGACGTGCCGGCCCAACTGGTCGCGCAATGCCTGCATCACGAAGCGCGTTTCGCCCGCGTCCAGCCCCGTGCGGTGCACGAGCCAGCCGGCGGGCTTGTACACGGCGACGAGGTCTTCGTCGCGCCAGAGGATGTGCAAGGGCGGATGCATGTGAAAAATGGCATGGGCGCCTGCCGGGCGGGCGCCAGGTGCTACGAAAACCGGAGTGGCGGCGGATTTTCCCGGAGTCTGGCACAGTGTGCGGCCATGGCAATCCCGATCCCCGTTTCACCTACGAACGCCGACGACGTTCTGCATTTTTGGTTTAGCGAGAGCACGCCCGCACAGTGGTTCGCCAAGGACGACGCCTTCGACGCGCTGATCCGCATGCGCTACGCGGAGCTGCACCGTGCGGCCTCGCTGGGCGAATGCTGGGAGTGGCGCGCCACGGCGCGCGGGCGGCTGGCCGAGGTCATCGTGCTCGACCAGTTCTCGCGCAACCTCCACCGCGGCAGCCCGCTGGCCTTCGCGCAGGACGCCATGGCCCTGGTGCTCGCGCAAGAGGCCGTGCAGCAGGGGCTGGACCGGCAGCTCGCGCCCATTGAGCGCGCGTTTCTCTACCTGCCCTACATGCACAGCGAATCGCGCAATGTGCAGGCGGAATCGGTCGCGCTTTATACGGCGCTGGGCCTGCCCGACAACCTGCGCTTCGCCCAGGCGCACCGGGCCATCGTGGAGCGCTTCGGCCGCTACCCGCACCGCAATGCGGCACTGGGGCGGGTCTCCACGCCCGAGGAAGAGGCCTTTCTGCGCGAGCCCGGCAGCTCGTTCTAGGGGTTGGGTGGGACAGCCTCTTCGAAGCGGCCCACGGTGCGCAGGGGCTTGAACAACGCCATCCACCCACCCACCACGGCCAGCGTGCACAGGCTGCCAAGCACGGCCGCGGGCACGGCGCCGAACCATGCCGCGCTGCTGCCCGCGCGGAATTCTCCGAGTTCGTTGGACGAACCGATGAACAGCATGTTCACCGCACTCACGCGGCCGCGCATGGCATCGGGCGTGGAGAACTGCACGAGCGAGGTGCGAATGAACACGCTCACCATGTCCGATGCACCGGCCACCGCGAGTGCCACGAACGACAGCCAGAACCAGGTGGAGAGGGCGAACACGAGATTGGCCAGGCCAAACAGGGCCACGGCGCAGAACATCACCTTGCCCACGTGCCGGTTGAAGGGCCGCGTGCTGAGCCACGCGCCCATGCTCACCTCGCCCACCGCCATGGCGCTGCGCAGCAGGCCCAGGCCTTCGGGGCCGACCTTCAGCACCTCGTGCGCATAGACGGGCAGCAGCGCCACCACGCCGCCCAGCAGCACGGCGAACAGGTCGAGCGAGATTGCACCGAGGATGATGGGCTGCGTGCGGATGAAGCCGATGCCGTCGCCGAAGCGCCGCCACATGGACCCCGTGAGCGCCTGGCGCGGCGCGGCATGGCGCACGGCCACACGCTGCAGCAGCGCCGCTCCCGCCGCGAAGGCCAGAAAACACAGCGCATAGGTCAGCGCCGCGCCACCCAGCGCGTACAGCGCACCGCCCAGCACCGGCCCGGCGATGGAGGCGGTGCGCAGCAGCATGGACTGTGCTGCGATGGCGCGCGGCAGCGCTTCACGCGGCACGATCTGCGGCAGCAGGCTTTGCATTGCGGGCCCGGTGAAGGCGCGCGCGCAGCCGAACAGCACCAGCACGGCGTAGATCCAGCGCACGTCGCTGGCGTCGCTCTGGCCCGCTGCGGCCAGCCACAGCAGCAAGCCCGAGCACAGTGCGCTCACGGTCCAACTGGCGGCCAGGATGCGCTTGCGGCTCATGCGGTCGCTCAGGTCGCCCGCAGGCATGAGCAGGCACAGCATGGGGATGAACTGCGCCAGGCCCACGTAGGCCAGCGCCAGTGGTTCGCGCGTCAGGTCGTACACCTGCCAGGCGACGACCACGGCCTGCATCTGCTGGGCGAACATGGCCACGAGGCGCGCGGTGAGGAAGGAAGCGAAGCCGGAGCGGCTCTGGGATGCGTCGGGAGCGGGCACGGACAGGAGGGGGCGACAGAGTGGGCGCGTGGTGCGCGCGGGCCCCCGATGCTAGCCGTTCGTGGGGGCGCCTGCATGGCGCTGCGTCAGCGCCGGGCCGCGTAGCGGTGCCGGTATTCCCACGGCGGCATCGGCCGGGGCTGCGACCACAGGCCACGGCCTTGCGCGCGGGCTTGGCGCTCCAGCGGCGCGAGTTGGGGGTAGTGCTGGGCGTAGGAGGTATAGACCCACGCCATGCCCGCGCGCACCTGGGCCGCGTTCACGTCGGTGCCGCGGCAGCGCACGTGGGCCACGGTGCGGCCGTACATGTCCTGGTTGAGGGGCTGGATGCTGGCGCGCTGCTTGAAGCACAGTGCGGCCAGGTGCTGGCGAGCGCGCTCGCCGAAGGCCTGGCGCCGCTCTGGCGCGTCGATGGCGGCGATGCGGATGTGGACCTGGCGGTAGGCGCCGGGCTGGCCGCAACGCGCGGTGAGGGTGTCGCCGTCGGCGATCGCGACGACGAGGCAAAGCAGGGCGGAGGCAGGCAAACGAAACGGATCCGGAAAGAAAAGTGCGATCCCGATGCAGGGCGTGCCTGCGGGAGGGCGCCCACTATAAGCCGGGAAGCAACGCGCTGCGGTGGGCAAGGGCGCCGTGCTCCATGCTGCCCAAGAAACAGGCAATCCGTGGAAAGCCCCGCCCGGCGCGGCTTGCGCAGGTTGTTCTGCGGGTTTTCCACAGGGCAGCCCACAGCGCGCGGGCATAACTCACGCACAAAGAGTTACGCGATGGGCGACCAAGCGCCGGGCGCAAGCCCTTCGAGCGTGTAAGGCCCGATGGCCGCGCGCACGAGCCGCAGCGTGGGATGGCCCACGGCGGCCGTCATGCGGCGCACCTGGCGGTTGCGGCCCTCGCGGATCACGAGCTCGATCCAGGTTGTGGGAATGGCGCGGCGCTCGCGGATCGGCGGGTCGCGCGGCCACAGCGGCGGCAGCGGCTCCAGCAGGCGCGCGCGCGCGGGCAGCGTGGGGCCGTCGTTGAGCTGCACGCCCGCGCGCAGGCGGGCGAGGGCTTCTTCGCCGGGCGTGCCTTCAACCTGGACCCAGTAGGTTTTTTCCATCTTGTGGCGCGGGTCGGCGATGCGCGCCTGCAGCGCGCCGTCGCTGGTGAGCAGCAACAGGCCTTCGCTGTCGGCGTCGAGCCGGCCTGCCACGTACACGCCGGGGAGGTCGATGAATTCCTTGAGCCCCTTCCAGCGCCCCTCGGGCGTGAACTGGCTCAGCACGCCGTAGGGCTTGTTGAAGCGGATCAGGCGGGGCGGGGTCATCCGGATTCAGTTCACGCGTTCGGATTCCACCACCATGTCCAGCACGTAGACATGGCTCGGCGCATCGGCGGGCTGGGGCTGGCCGGGCTTGGCGAAGGGGTAGCGCTGCAGGCGCAGCACGTTGCGGATGCCGCTCTCGTGCTGGTAGCCCTCGATCTCGCCCTGGAAGATGCGCCATTCGCCCGTGGACTGCTTCACGCCGTTGTCTGCGTAGCGGATCTCGCGCACGCGCAGGCACTGGGCGTTGGGCATCAGCGGGTGGTTGCAGGCCACGCGCTGCGGTGCGACTTCGAGGAACACCCGCTCGCC
>JASLFM010000569.1 GCA_030150585.1 Acidovorax sp. | reverse complement strand
TACGCCTTCAACAAGCTCGCCAAGGGCCTGGTGGGCACCAACAACATCGACACCAACTCGCGCCTGTGCATGAGCAGCGCGGTGGCGGGCTACAAGCTCACGCTGGGTGCCGACGCGCCGCCCGCCTGCTACGACGACGTGCGCCACGCAGGCTGCCTGTTCTTCGCGGGCAGCAACGCGGCCTGGGCGCACCCCGTGCTGTTCCGCCGCATCGAGGAAGCCCGGGCCGCCAACCCGGCCATGAAGGTCATCGTGGCCGACCCGCGCCGCACCGACACGGCCGGCATCGCCGACCTGTTCCTGCCGCTGCAGCCCGGCAGCGACGTGATGCTGTTCCACGGCCTGCTGCACATCATGCTGTGGGAAGGCTGGACCGACACCGGCTACATCGAGCGCCACACCAGCGGCTTCGCCGAACTCAAGGCCCTGGTGCGCGAGGCCACGCCCGAGCGCACGGCCGAGGTCTGCGGCCTGCGCGCGCAGGACCTCTTCCAGGCCGCGCAATGGTTCGCCCTGGGCGGGTCGCACGACCCGCAGCGCCGCGCCGCCACGCTGAGCCTGTACTGCCAGGGCCTGAACCAGAGCAGCAACGGCACGGCCAAGAACGCCGCCCTCATCAACCTGCACCTGGCCACGGGCCAGATCGGCAAGCCCGGCGCGGGGCCGTTCTCGCTCACGGGCCAGCCCAACGCCATGGGCGGGCGCGAAGTGGGTGGCCTGGCGAACCTGCTGAGCGCCCACCGCGACCTTGCCAACCCCGCGCACCGCGCCGAGGTGGCCGCGCTCTGGGGCGTGGAGTCGGTACCCGAGCGGCCGGGCAAGACGGCCGTGGAGATGTTCCAGGCCGCGGCCGATGGCGAGGTGAAGGCCCTGTGGATCGCCTGCACCAACCCCGCGCAAAGCATGCCCGACCAGGCCCTGGTGCGCCGCGCGCTCGAACGTGCGGAATTCGTCGTGGTGCAGGACGCTTTCGCCACCACGGCCACCTGCGCATACGCCGACCTGCTGCTGCCCGCCACGACCTGGGGCGAGAAGATCGGCACCGTGACCAACAGCGAGCGCCGCATCTCGCGCGTGCGCCCCGCCGTGCCCCCGCCCGGCGAGGCGCGGCACGACTGGCAGATCGCCGTGCAGTTCGCGCGCCGGCTCGAAGCCCGGCTGCGCCCGGGCCGCGCGAGCCTCTTCCCCTACGCGACCGACGACGCTGCGGCGGGCGCCGAGGCGATCTGGAACGAGCACCGCGAGAGTACGCGCGGGCGCGACCTCGACATCACGGGCCTTTCCTGGGCCCTGCTCGACGAACGCGGCCCCCAGCAGTGGCCGTGTCCTGCGGCCCCGGCCGGAGGGCGCGAGCTGGGCAAGGCGCGGCTGTACGAGGACGGCTGCTTTCCCACGCCCGATGGACGCGCGCGTTTTTCCGCCCTGCCCTGGCGCCCCGTGGCCGAGCCGCGCGAATCGCGCTATCCCTTCAGCCTGACCACAGGCCGCCTGCGCGACCAATGGCACGGCATGAGCCGCACCGGGCAACTGGGCCGGCTGTTCGGCCACGTGGCCGAGCCCAGCCTGCAGATGCACCCGCAGGACATGGAGCGGCGCCAGTTGCAGGCCGGCGACCTCGTGCACGTCACGAGCAAGCGCGGCTCCATCGTGGTACCCGTGCAGCCCGACGGGACGCTGGCACTCTCGCAGGTCTTCATGGCCATGCACTGGGGCGGCGAGTACCTGGGCGGCCGCTCGTCCACGGGCGAGCGCCTCGCGGGCGTGAACGCGCTCACCACCTCGGCCTACTGCCCAGCTTCCCGCCAGCCCGAACTCAAGCACGCGGCCGTGAAGGTGCTCAAGGCCGAGCTGCCGTGGACCCTGCTCGCCATGGCCTGGCTGCCCGAGGACCGTGCGCTGGCCACCCGCGAGGCCCTGGCCGCGCTCATGCAGGAGTTTCCGTTCGCGAGTTGCGTGCCCTTCGGCAACGCCGTGCCGCTGGAGGACGCGGCGCACACGCGCCATGGCGTGCTGCTGCGCGCGGCCGCGCACGAAGCGCCCGACGCCGCTCTCGTGCAGCGCATCGAGGCGCTGCTGGGCCTGGAGGGCGCCGGCACGCTGCGCTATGCCGACCGCCGCCGCCAGCAACATCGCGCGCTGCGCCTGGCGCGCGGCGCCGCGTCGACCACCGTGGAGGCCCTGCTGCTCGCAGGCGACACGCGCGCGGGCGGCTGGCTCTCGGCCCTGCTGCAGGACGAGCTGCCCGCGCAGGACTACGGACGCCTGCTGCTCGTGCCCAGCGCCCAGGCCCCCGTGGCGCTACAGCCACGCGGCCGGCAGGTATGCACCTGCTTCAATGTGGAGGAGGACGCCATCACCGCTGCGCTCGCCACCTGCCACGGCACCGAAGACGAGCGCCTCGCTCAGTTACAGGGCCAATTGCGTTGCGGCACCCACTGCGGCTCGTGCCTACCCGAGCTCAAGCGCCTCGTACGCCACACGGGGCCGCTCGCGCGCACGGCCGAACGCGGTGCCTGATGTCTGCATATAGCGAAAAGTGATGAAGCCTGCCGGACAATATGCCCTCCAAGGTTTCATCCCCCACGACCCCGCCATGGGCATCAGCCAGTACATCAAGGAAATCGGCCGCGGTGCGCGCGGCGCCAAGGCCATCGGCCGCGAGCAGGCGGCCGACCTGATGGGCCAGGTGCTCGACGGGCGCGTGACCGACCTGGAGATCGGCGCCTTCTGCATCGCCCTGCGCATCAAGGGCGAGACCACCGAGGAGATGTGCGGCTTTCTCGACGCGGTGCATGCGCGCGTGGCGCGCTTTCCCGCCAGCGACCGGCCCGTGGTGGTGCTGCCCAGCTACAACGGCGCGCGCAAACTGCCCGTTCTCACGCCGCTGCTGGCCCTGCTGCTGGCGCGCGAGGGCCTGCCCGTACTGCTGCACGGCATGC
This sequence comes from Acidovorax sp., assembly GCA_030150585.1. GTDB lineage: Bacteria > Pseudomonadota > Gammaproteobacteria > Burkholderiales > Burkholderiaceae_C > JASLFM01. The sequence goes on along the minus strand of JASLFM010000569.1, from coordinate 301 downwards.
GCACCGAGGCACGCCGCATCCTCGCATCGGATGTGCTCGAAGCGCTGGATATACCAGCGTTGCAAGCTCCTGAAAAAATAGCAAATGGCCAGGTGGTCCACATCGCCACCGCACACCTGCACCCGGGCCTGGCGCGCCTGCTGGCCGTGCGCGACGTGGTGGGCCTGCGCAACCCCGGGCACAGCGCCGTGAAGCTGCTCACGCCCTGCGATGGCCCCGCCGTGCGTGCCACGAGCTACACCCACCCCGAATACGCCGACATGCTGTATGCCACCCTGGGCGCGCTGCGCATGAACGCCCT
>JASLFM010000564.1 GCA_030150585.1 Acidovorax sp. | reverse complement strand
CCTCCAAGCTGCTGCACGAGCGCCTGGGCCTGACATGAACACCCTTACCGCCCCCGCCAACGAAGCCCTGGCCCCCGTCGCGCCGCAAAACCGCGCCTTCGGCTGGCGCGACCACGCCTCGCTCTGGTTCAGCCTGGGTGTAGGCCTGCTGGTCATGCAGGTGGGCGCGTACCTCATGCCTGCGCTCGGCACGCGAGAAGCGCTGGCCGCCATCGTGGCCGGATCGCTCATCGGCGCGGGCCTGCTGGGCTGGGTGGCCAAGCTGGGCTGCGACAGCGGCCTGTCGAGCGCGGGCCTTATGCATGCCGTCTACGGCCGCCGCTTCGCGGGCCTGCCCATCGTGCTCAACATCGTGCAGCTGCTGGGCTGGGGCGCGTTTGAACTCGTGGTGATGCGTGACGCCACCGTGGCGCTGGCCCGGCAGGCAGGGCTGGCCGACACCGCCACCTATGCGCCCATCGCGGCCACCCTGCTCTGGGGCCTGGTCGTGGTCGCGCTCATCAGCGGCAGCATGGTGCGGCTGGTGCGCCAGCTCATCGCACGCATTGCGCTGCCCCTGGTCATCCTCTCGCTGCTGTGGCTGTCGTGGCAGTTTCTCGCGCTGGCGCACACCCAGGGCCTGTCCGCGCTCTGGAACCGCCCCGGCGAGGGCGGCATGGGCGTGCTGCCCGCGCTGGACCTGGTGATCGCCATGCCCATCTCGTGGCTGCCGCTGGTGGCCGACTATGCCCGCCACGGCAAGAGCGGCGGCGCTGCGCTGCGCGGCACCTGGCTAGGCTACGCCATCGCCAACATGTGGTGCTACGCGCTGGGCGTGCTCGTGGCGCTGGTGCTGCCCAGCGAGAACCTGGTCACCGCCTTGCTGCTGGCCCAGGGCGGCCTGATCGCGCTGTCGCTCATTCTTATCGACGAGGTGGACAACGCCTACGGCGATGCCTACTCCGGTTCCGTCTCGGCCCACAGCCTGCTGCCCGCCTGGAGCGTGCGCCGCTGGGGCCTGCTCATTGCCGCAGCCTGCACCGCCTTCGCGCTGGTTCTGCCCATGCACAGCCTGGAGCCGTTCCTGCTGCTGCTCAGCTCCGTGTTTGTGCCGCTGTTCGGCGTGATCCTCGGGCGCCTCGCCTTCGGCGCGCCCACGCAGCAGTTGCTCGCGCGCACGGGCAGCGTGGAATGGAGCGCCACGCTGCTGTGGCTGGCGGGCATTGCCTGCTACCACCTGCTGCCGCGCGCGCTGCCGCAGCTCGGTGCGGCCCTGCCCACGCTGGCGCTGTGCTTTGCGCTGTCCTGGCTCACGCGTTCGCGCGCAGCTTAACCGCTCCTCTTTCGATAGCTTTCAGCGCTGAATGGACGGGCGCTACAGCGCCAAAATGCTTACAAGATGATTTGGGCCACCGGCGCATAGCCATGGTTGAGCGGGCCATGGCCCCGGCCCGTGTGCACGGCGGCACCAGCGGCAATGGCACCCAGGATATAGGCACGGGCCTTCTCCACAGCCTCAGGCAGCGCATGGCCGAGCGCCAGGTGCGCGGCGATGGCCGAGGAAAGCGTGCAGCCCGTGCCGTGGCCATTGTGCGTGGCGATGCGCGCCGATTCCAGGCGCCGGCGCGTGCCGTCCTGCTGCGCAAGCAGGTCCACCACCCAGTCCCCCGGCAGGTGGCCGCCCTTGAGCAGCACGGCGCTCGCGCCCAGACCAAGCAGGCCCTGCGCCGCACCTTCCAATGCACCGATGCCCTCGATCCCACGGCCCAGCAGCAGCGCGGCTTCGTCAAGGTTGGGGGTGATCACCGTGGCGAGCGGGAACAACTCGCGCACCAGCACCGCGGCGGTTTCGGGCGCAATAAGCCGGTCGCCGCTGGTGGCGACCATCACCGGGTCCAGCACCACATGCTGCAGCCGGTGGCGGCGAATCGCGTCGGCCACCACCTGCACCGCCTCGGGCGTGGCGAGCATGCCGATCTTCACAGCGTCGGCTCCGATGTCTTCCACCACGGCATCGATCTGCGCGCGCAGCATCTCGGGGGGAATGCCGTGGATGCCGCGCACGCCTTGCGTGTTCTGTGCCGTGATGGCCGTGATGGCCGTCATGCCATAGCAGCCCAGGGCGGCGAAGGTCTTGAGGTCGGCCTGGATGCCCGCGCCACCGCCGCTGTCGGAGCCCGCGATGGACAGCACGCGGGCGTAGCGCCGGACCACCGCCGGCGAAGGAGTTTCTTGCGTCATGGCAAAAATTATCAACCGTAAGGGCACTGCCGCTGTGCTGTAATACGCCACACGGACGAAACAGGGGTGTCCCGGCCAGCGATGGCCGGCGGCTGAGAAAGACCCTCGCACCCGATCCAGATCATGCTGGCGTGGGGAGTTTTCACCAGTACGGCGCGGCGCCATTGCAGCCGACGCCCTTGCGTTTTGTCCCCCATGTATTGATTGGACCGCGGACACGACGCCATGCTTCCCCTCTCTGCTTCTTCCTCGATCGCCATTCTGGGCGCGGGCCTCATGGGCCGGCTGCTCGCCGTCGCGCTGGCCGGCCAAGGCCACCGCGTGGAAATCTTCGAAGCGGGAGGCCCCGATGCGGACGGCGCCGCCGCACGCGTGGCCGCCGCGATGCTCGCGCCGCTGGCCGAGTCCGCCGTGACCGAGCCCGGCGTGGTGCGCATGGGGCAGCATGCCCTCGTGCGCTGGCCGCAGTTGCTTGCAGACCTGCCCGCGCCGGTCTTTTTCCAGCAGGCAGGCACCCTGATCGTGTGGCACCGGCAGGATGCCGCCGAGGCCCAGCGGCTGCGCGGCCTGCTCGAGCGCACGCAGGCGCGGCTGCCCACGCTGCCGCACCTGCAGGTGCTCGGCAGCGACGGCGT
>JASLFM010000537.1 GCA_030150585.1 Acidovorax sp. | reverse complement strand
CGACTCGGTGAACTACACGGTGGAAGAGCTGCGCCAGCTGGTGGGCAGCGTGCAGAACACGGCGACCCGCGTGGCGCAGACGACGGCGCAGGTGGATAGCACCTCGACCGAACTGCTCGCCGCATCAACCGAGCAGCTGCGCGAAATCCGCGAAACCGGCCGCTCCGTTCTGGACATGGCGACCCGAATCAACGAGGTGTCCACGCAGGCGCAAGAGTCCGCCACGGTGGCCCGCCAATCGCTGCAAGCCGCCGATTCGGGTCTGCAGGCCGTGCAGAACGCCATCGGCGGTATGAATTCCATCCGCGACCAGATCCAGGACACCTCCAAGCGCATCAAGCGCCTCGGCGAATCGTCGCAGGAGATCGGCGAAATCACCGAGCTGATTTCCGACATTACCGAGCAGACGAACGTGCTGGCCCTGAACGCCGCCATCCAGGCCGCATCGGCCGGTGAAGCGGGCCGGGGCTTCTCGGTGGTGGCGGAAGAAGTGCAGCGGCTGGCTGAACGTTCCGCAGACGCCACGCGCCAGATCTCGGCGCTGGTGAAGGCCATTCAGACCGACACCCAGGATGCCGTGGCCGCCATGGAGCGCTCCACGCAGGGTGTGGTGGAAGGGGCACGCCTGTCCGATACCGCCGGTACTGCGCTGACCGAAATCGACCGCGTGTCGCGTCGCCTCGCTGACCTGATCGAGCAGATTTCCTCCTCGACCTCGCGCGAAGCCGAGCTCGCCAACGAAGTGGCCGACAACATCCAGCACATTTTCGCGGTGACGGAACAAACCGGTGAAGGCACGCGCACCACGGCCCAGCAGGTGCGGGAGCTGTCCCACATGGCCGAGGAACTGCGCCAATCCGTGGCGCGGTTCAAGATCGCCTGATTCGCCTGACCCGCCCGAAGCTAGCGCGCCCATCAACCAACTGGCTGGCCGCATCGAGAAAAAATGTAGGCAGCCGGGGACGAATCCATGTCATCTATTGAGGCAGCAAACCCCGCAACCGCCGAATGGACCCAGGGCGAACAGGATCTGGGGCCCCTGGCATGGGTGCTCGACGAGTTGCGCAAGTCGCTGGACGGCGCGGCCAAGGCCATGCGCCGGTTCGTGCGCGATGCCGAACTGGCCCGTGAGTCCGACCTCGCCTCTCTCGATGCCGGCCCGCTGCGCATCGCGCGCCAGCAACTGCACCAGGCCTGCGGTGCACTCGAGATGGTTGGCATGGGGCCCCCGGCGCTGCTTTTGCGCGCCATGGAGGCGGCCGTGCAGAAGTTTGTGCAACGGCCCGAACAGTGCAGCGACGATGCCGCAGCCGTGATCGAACGCGCGAGTTTCGCGCTCATCGAATACCTCGAGAGCGTGCTGGCAGGCAAGCCGGTGTCGCCCGTGGCGCTCTTTCCGCAATACCGCGACGCCCAGGCCCTGATTGGCGCGGAGCGCGTGCACCCTGCCGATCTCTGGCCTGCCGAGCGGCGGTTGCGTGAGCCCGATTTTCCGATCCATGCTGCCCCTTTGCCTTATGGCGCCGAGGCACGTGCGCGGCTCGACGGCGCGGTGCTGCGCATCGTCAAGTCGGCCGACCCTGTTGCGGCGGCGCAGATGCGCGACACCTGCCTCGGCTTCGTGGCCGCCCAGACGCATGGCGCGATCCGCACGTTCTGGAAAATCAGCGCTGGCTTCTTCGAAGCCATGTCCCAGCGCCTGTTGCCCTCGGATGTCTACGTCAAGCGCGTGGCATCACGGGTGCTGCTGCAGTACGCGGCCTTCGCCAAGGGTGATGACACTTTGTCCGACCGCCTTGTGCAGGACCTGCTGTTCTTCTGCGCTCAGGCGCAGCCCGCTGAGGGCGACGCGGACACGACTGCCACCTTGCGCGCCGTGCGCGACGCCTTTCAGCTCGGCCGTTTCCGCCCGGTTGACTACGAGAAGACCCGTTTCGGTCGCTTTGATCCGGCGCTGCTCGCCCAGGCGCGCAAGCGCATAGCCGCCGCTACCGAGACCTGGTCCGCGCTCGCGGGCGGCGACCGCGCCAAGCTCAAGCCGGCCTCGGACCAGTTCAGCCTGGTGTGCGATTCGCTGACAAAGCTGCTGCCTGGCAGCGAACAGCTTGCCCAGGCCCTGGCGCGCGCCCTGGAGTCCACCACGCGTTCGGGCGAACCGCCGTCCGCGGCGCTGGCCATGGAGGTGGCGACCTCCGTGCTCTATCTGCAGGCCACGTTCGATGACCTCGATGCGAACGACGACACCATGGTCGAGCGGGCCAACCGGCTGGCCGAGCGCCTTGATCAAGTGCTGGGCGGAGCGGAGTCCGCACCCCTCGAACCGTGGATGGAGGAGCTGTACCGCCGCGTCAGCGACCGTCAGACCATGGGCAGCGTGGTGGACGAACTGCGTGCCACCCTGGCCGAGGCGGAAAAGTCCCTTGACCAATTCTTCCGCAATCCGGCCGACGTGGCCGTGCTCGCGCCTGTGCCCGGCCACCTCGCGCAGATGCGTGGCGTGTTGTCCGTGCTGGGGTTGGACCAGGCTTCGCTGGCTGTTTCGCGCATGCGCGATACCGTGGAGCGCCTGCTCATCAACGAGGTACCGGAGCCTGAGCGCCAGCCCGCATTCGAGAAGCTGGGCAACAGCCTGGGCGCTCTGGGCTTCCTCATCGACATGCTCAGCTACCAGCGCGCCATGGCCCGCAAGCTGTTCGTGTACGACGAGGAACAGGGCGAGCTGCGTATCCTGATGGGGCGCACGCGCTCCCGCGTCAGCGACAGTGCCGAAGAGGTGACGGCCAAGCTGGAAGCCCGTTCGGCTGTGCCCCTGCCCGACACCGTGCCGCGCCATGCGCCGCCCACGCCCGTGGCGCCGCCTGCCCCCCTGCTGGAGCCTGCCCCGGTGCCGGAGCTGCAGGCGCTGCTCTCGGAAGAGGTCCCCGCCCAGGCCGTTCCGGTACAGGCCGTACCCGTGGCCGAGGAGCCCGTGCCAGCGCCCAGCCCGCTTCCGGCCTCCGACGAAGAGGCCGAGGACGAACTGCTCGATATCTTCCTTGAAGAAGCCCGCGAAGTGGTGGTCACTGGCCTGGCGGCCATCGATGCGCTGGGCAAGGAGCCCGGTGACCTGAGCGAGCAGACCACGCTGCGCCGGGCTTTCCATACGCTCAAGGGCAGCTCCCGCATGGTGGGGCTCAATCAATTCGGCGAAGCCGGCTGGTCCATGGAGCAAATGCTCAATGCGTGGCTGGCCGAGCAAAAGCCCATGCCGCCGGCCATGCTTGCGCTGGCAGGTGAGGCGCTGCAGGGCTTCAGCCAATGGGCGCAAGCCATCGAGCAGGGCGATGCCAGCGCCTGGCATCCGGAACCGTTCCGTGTGGCAGCCGATGCGATGCGGCTGCATGGCGAACGCCTGCCGCTGGTACTGCCTGGCATGGTGGCAGCGGAACCCGCGCCCCAACTGCCCCTGACCGAAAGCGCCGCAGAGGCAGTGGGTGGCCCCGTACCGCCCGAGGCCGTCGACCCCGCCGTTGCGCTGCCGGAGATCGCCGTTCCGGAGCTGTCGTCCCCTGAGCCCGAGCCAGAACCGGACAGCGTGGAGATTGCGCCCCAGGACTTCGTGCCCGAGATCGACTTCGAGCCGACCGAGGTGTCGGCCCATCTGCCCGAGCCGGAGCCTGCGATCGACATCGTGTTGCCCGAGGTGGAAGAAGACATCGACTTCTCGATGTTTTCCGAAGCGGCGGCGGCCCCTGATCTGGAGGCGTTGCCCGTGGCAGAGCCGGTGGCGTTCGAACTGTCCTTCCCCGATGATCCTTCCACGTTGGCCGAGCCTCCGCAGCCAGCGAGCGAACCCGAGCCTGTTCCTGAAGCGCAGCCCCCGCTGGATGCGGGCTGGCCCGACGATTTCGTGCTGGAAGAGGTCGTCCTCGATGCCGGTGACGTATCTGCCGCGCCGCAGG
>JASLFM010000496.1 GCA_030150585.1 Acidovorax sp. | reverse complement strand
CATCTCGATCTGGCGCGTGAGGATGTGGTCGGTGTCCTTGGACTGGGCGCCGCCCATCTTGATGCTGCCGGGCTTGGCGCGTGCGGCATCGATCAGGTCCTTGGCGGTCTTGTAGTGGCTGTCGGCGTTGGACCAGAGGATGAACTCATCGGCGGCCATGATGGCCACGGGCGTGACGTTCTCGATCTTGTAGCCCACCTTGGTGATCATGGGCATCAGATAGGCCAGGTTGGTCGAGAAGACCAGCTTGTGCGGATCGCCGGCCGAGGACTGCAACTCGATCATGGCCTCTGAGCCCGCGCCGCCGCCCTTGTTGGAGACCACCACGGGCGACGACATGAGCTTGTGCTTCTGGATCACCACCTGCACGATGCGCGCGAACTGGTCGGTGCCGCCGCCAGGGCCCGCGGTGACGATGAATTCCACGGGGCGCGTGGGCTTCCAATCGGCGGCCTGGGCGGGCAGGGCGGCGCACAGCGCGGCCACGGCACCCACGGTGGCCAGCAGCGGCGAGGGGATATGGATTTTTGTCATGGTGTCTCCTTGAACAAAGAACAAAGACAGGTGCCTGGCGCCTCAGGCGGCAGTGGCCCCGGTGTTGAAAAAGGCAGCGTCCTGCTGCTGGCGCAGCTGGAAGAGCTCGGAGGCAGGGTCCATCTCCACATCGTCGAAGCAGATCAGGGCCCCGGCGGCCACATCGCGCACCAGGCGGCGGTTGCCGACCAGGTAGAACGGTGCGGGCGTGCCCGCGGCCAGTGGCGCGGCGGGCAGCAGCTCGGCCGTCGTGCCGTCGATGGTGTGGTGGTGCCCGCCCATGACCAGTTCCGTACCCGCCACCATGGCGCGCGTGGTGCGGCACACCAGGTCCAGCCGCGGCTGGGGCGCCTGCGCGCCGCTCGAGGCGCCGTGCAGCGCGGCATCGAGCACGCTGGTCATGGCCTCGAGGCCCAGCAGGTGGCGCGGAATGTAGACCATGGCGCGCCGGTTGTCGCGGCTCATCACATGGCCCTTGCCGCGCAGCAGCTCCCAGGTGGGGGCATCGTCGCAGGCGATGACCACGAACACGCCGCCCGCGAAGCTCAGCTCGTCGGCATTGCGCAGGCAATGGAACACATCGAGCGCTCCCTTCTTGGCAAACAGGCCGCCCTCGCTGTGCAACGCGAACAGGTCGGGCACCTCGGTGGGGCGCGCAATGGGCGCGTGCAGCGGGGCCACATCGGGCATCAGGCCCGTGCTGTTGGCGACCACCTGCAACTCGCAGAGGTCGGGCACGGCGCGCTGGGGCAGGGCCGCGCAGGCCGCCGCGCGCGCAGCCACCTGGGGCACCAGGGCACCTTCACCCAGCTTTTGCAGCGCGGCAAAGCCCGGCACCTGCACGGCCACGCCATTGCTGTGCATGGTGCCGCTGGCGGCGTCGAACACAAAGTCGTATTCGCTGGACTTGCCGGCCGAGAGCACCTCGAAGCCCAGCACCTGGGCCCAGGTCACAAGGCCGATGAGCAGGGAGGGCTGGTCGCCGTCGACGGGCGTGACCACGCGGCCCTTGGCGCGTGCGCGGCGCGAGAGCTCGGGGCCGACCACGCTGTCCACCTCCTTGGAGGCCAACGCCACATGCCAGCCCGCATCGACGGCCAGGCGTGCATGGCGGGCGCCCGCTTCGGGGTGGCCCGTGGCTTCCACCAGCACCTGCAGCGGCAGGGCCAGCACATGGGCCACATCGCCCACGGCCAGGTATTGGCCTGCGGCCCAGGCCTGGGCAGCCTCGTCGGCCGTGGCGCAATGGGCCACCCGCTCGGGCGCAATGCCGATCGAAGCCCAGGCCTGCGCGGCCAGTTCGGCGCTCAGATCGACCGCCACACGGGCGCTGACACCGGGAACGCGCAGCGATTGCGCCAGAAAACTGCGGCCAAAGCCGCCACTGCCAACGACACAAACCTCGACGGGAGCAGAGGTGGAAGCGTAACGATGAAGATGGTCCATGAAAAAATGCAGCGGTGCGGATGCTGTCACAGAGCACCCGATGACAATAATCACCGCAATTTTGCATGCACTTAAGCCCAATAATGCGGGTAAAAACCCGTACAAACCCCAATAAAAACCAAATATTGCATGCAAATTGAGAGGATAGAGACACCGCAATGAGCATTTCCTCCATAAACCCGAGCGCCCCCAAAGCCGCCAGCCGCGATGGCACACGCACCGAAGTGGCCGCCACACGCCTGCGCACCCTGATCGTTTCGGGCAATCTGAAGCCGGGCCAGCGCCTGTCGGAGCGCGAGATCGCGGAGCAGCTCGAAGGCCTCTCGCGCACGCCACTGCGCGAGGCCTTCAAGATCCTGGCGGCCGAGGGGCTGCTGACGCTCGAGCCCAACCGGGGCGCCGTGGTCACGGCGCTGTCGCTGTCCGAGGTGGAGGCGGCCATCGAGGTGCTGATCGGCCTCGAAACCATGGCCGCCGAGCCGGCCTGTGCGCGGGTGAGCGATGCCGAGATTGCCGAAATCGAGGAACTGCATGCAAAGATGGTCGCGGCCCATGCGGCCGGGGACCTGATGGCCTATTTCCAGATCAACCAGACCATTCACCAGCGCATGGTCGATGCGGCGCGCAATCCCGTGCTTTCGCGCATCTATGCGGCCGAGTGCGCACGCATCCGGCGTTACCGCTATGCGGGCAACCAGGAGCAGGCCCGCTGGACGCAGGCCGTGAAGGAACACGGGGAGATGCTCAATGCGCTCAAGGAGCGCGCCGGGCCTTTGCTGCGCGAGATGCTGCGCAAACACCACCAGGGCGGCTGGGCCGTCTCGCGCACCGTGCTGCACAACGACCCCAGCTACCAGACCGCCACGGACAAGCCCGCGCCGCGCCCCCGTGGGCGCCGCCCCAAGGCGGCCACGGGCATTTAGCTATTAAAAAATGAGCTGAAGGTTCTTGATGGACAAGAACCTTCAGCCTTTTTGACCATCAATCCTTGTCCACGCGGCCGCGCAAGCAGGTCCGCAGGGCTGCGGCATCAGGCCGCCAGGGCGAGGTCCTCGACCACGGTCAAAGCCCGCGAGGCGCCGCCCAGGCGCGTGGCCAGGTGCTGCGCGCGCTTGAGGAACAGGTGGGCGTCATGCTCCCAGGTGAAGCCCATGCCGCCATGCACCTGCACGGCCGTGCGCGTGGATTGCAGCGCGCCTTCGATGGCCGTGAAGTCGGCCACGGCGCAGGCAAAGCGCGCATCGGGCAGGCCGCCATCCAGCGCCGACGCCGCGTACCAGACCGACAGGCGCGCGTTATCCACACCCATCCAGGCATTCGCCAGCTGGTGCTTGATGGCCTGGTAGCTGCCAATGGGCTTGCCGAACTGCACACGCTCCTTGGCGTAGTCGGCGGCCATCTCCAGCGCCGCCTGGGCCACGCCCACCAGCTCGGCGGCCAGCACCAGGCGGTGTGCCATGCGCGCGCGGGCGCGGGCCTCGGCGCTGATGTCCAGTGTGTACCAATCGAGTGCGCCCGAGGCCGCAGGCGCCTGGCGCAGGCTCGGGTCGAGCGCGGGGCGCGCGGGCAGGGCGGAGGCATCCACCAGGGCGATCTGCAGCGGCACGCTGGCGTCGTGCCAGCCGCGCACCACCACGAGGTCGCTGCACTGGCCCGCATGGTCCCACCAGGCATCGGTGTCGGCCACGCAGTGCAGCGCGCGTTCGCCCGCCAGCGCGGCCTGCAGGGCCTCGCGCAGCACCGCCGGGGCGGCCTCGGGCGCGGCCTTGAACCACAGCGCCAGCAGCACGGCGCTGCTGGCCCAGGGCAGGTTCACCAATTGGCGCCCGGCCTCTTCGGCCACCAGGCTGGCTTCGACCAGGCCCAGATCGAGGCCGTCGTGCGCCTCGGGCAGCAGCAAGGCCATCCAGCCCATGTGGGCCATGTCGGCCCAGAGCTTGGGCTGCGCCACATCGGCCCAGGGCAGGGCGCGGCGCGCGCGCGCCAGCGGGTGGTGGTCGGCAAAAAACCGGCGGGCCGATTCCTGCAGCATCTGCTGCTCTTCGTTCAATGCGAAATCCATGACCAGGCTTTCTTCGTTCAATGGTTACGGCGCATGCCCGGGCGCCATGTCAAAAAGGGGGCGTGTCTTCCGGCTAGAACCGCCGCGCAAGGGCCGCCCCGCCGCGCTGGCGGTGTCCCCCCTCCCGCGGGCAGCGCGAGAGAGGGGGTGAAGGCGCGCAGCGCCTCAGGGGGGTGCCCCTTATTTGGGCAGGCCCAGCATCTGCTCGGCCAGGATGTTGCGCTGCACTTCCGAGGTGCCCGCGAGGATGGTTTCGGCACGCGTCCAGAGGTAGTCGCGCGTCCACAGCGCCGCGCCGCGGTCGGCGCCTTCGGGGTCGGGCCCCTGCAGTGCACGCTCGCCCATCAGCTCCATGGCCGTGTTCATCATCTTCTGGTGCGACTCGC
>JASLFM010000474.1 GCA_030150585.1 Acidovorax sp. | reverse complement strand
GATGTCCTCGGGCGTGGTGCGGCCGCTGGCCTGGTTCTGCACGATCACGTCGTACTGCTCGGCATCGCGCTTGTAGCGCGTGACGGTGCGCCCGCCCAGCATGGTTTCGATGGCCTTGGCCACCACCTCCACGCTCACGCCAAGGTCGGCCGCGCGCTCGCGGTCCACGTCGATGCGCAGCTCGGGCTTGTTCAGGCGCAGGTCCACGTCGGGCGAGATGATGCCAGGGTTCTTGGCGATCTCGGCGCGCATCTGCTCGACCACGGCGTTGAGGTTCTCGTAGCTGTCCGAGGTCTGGATCACGAACTCGAGCGGCCGCGAGCGGAAGCCCTGGCCCAGCGACGGCGGCGTGATGAGGAAGGCGTTCACGCCCGGCAGGCCGGCCACGCGCGGCTGCAGGGCGCGTGCCATGTCCAGCGTGCTGCGCTGGCGCTGCTCCCAGTCCACCGTGCGATAGACCACGCTGCCCTGCGACACGGTGGGGTTGCCGATGTTGGCGAAGATGCGATCGAACTCGGGGTACTCGCGGCCGATCTTCTCCAGCTCCAGTGCGTAGCGGTTGGTGTAGTCGATGGTGGCACCGTCAGGCGCCGTGACGCTGGCGAGAATGGTGCCGCGGTCTTCGAGCGGCGAAAGCTCCTGCTTCATGGTGGGGTACACCACCACCAGGGCCGCGCCGCTGGCCAGCATGGTGCCCACCACGATCCAGCGCGCCTGCAGTACACCGCCCCGGCCCGCGGTGACGATCCAGCGCAGCAGCCGCCCGTAGGCGTCGGACAGGGCCGTGAGCCAGCGCTCCATGGTGCGGTCGAAGCGGTTGGGTTGGGGGTTGTGGCGCAGCAGCAGCGAGCACATCATGGGCGACAGCGTGAGCGCCACGAAGCCCGATACCAGCACCGCGCCCGCGAGCGCCAGGGCGAATTCGACGAACAGCCGCCCCGTGCGCCCGGGCGTGAACGCGAGCGGCGCGTACACGGCCACGAGCGTGAGCGTCATCGCCACGATGGCGAAGCCGATCTCCTTGGCCCCCTTGATCGCAGCCGAAAACGGGTCCAGCCCCTCCTCGATGTGGCGGTAGATGTTCTCGAGCATGACGATCGCATCGTCCACCACCAGGCCGATGGCCAGCACCAGCGCCAGCAGCGTGAGGGTGTTGATCGAGAAGCCCGCGAGCGCCATGAGCGCGAAGGTGCCCACCAGGCTCACGGGAATGGTGATGATGGGGATGATGGAGGCGCGCAGCGTGCGCAGGAACACGAAGATCACCAGCGCCACGAGCACCACGGCCTCGAAGATCGTCTGGTAAACGCTCTTGACCGAGCGGTCGATGAACAACGAGTTGTCGTTGGCCACGTCCACGGTGATGTCGGCGGGCAGGTCGGCGCGCAGCGTGGGCAGCATGGCGCGCACGCCGGCCGAGAGTTCGAGCGGATTGGCCGTGGCCTGGCGGATCACGCCGACGGAGATGGCCTCGCGCCCGTTCAGGCGCACGCGGCTGCGTTCGTTGGCGGCGCCCTCTTCCACCGTGGCCACGTCGCGCATGCGCACGGGAAAGCCTTTCACGGTGCGGATCACGATGTCGGAGAACTGGCCCGGCTTGATCAGGTCGGTCTGCGAAGTGACGCTGAACTCGCGCTGCTGCGACTCGATGCGCCCCGCGGGCAGCTCCAGGTTGTTGCGGCGGATCGCGTCCTCCACGTCCTGGGTGGTGAGGCGGTAGCCCGCCAGGCGCCCGGGGTCGAGCCACACGCGCATGGCGTAGCGCCGCTCGCCGTAGATGGGCACGTCGGCCACGCCGCTCACGGTCTGCAGGCGCGGCTTGACGATGCGGTTGACCAGGTCGTTGATCTGCAACGGACTCATGGTGTCGCTGCTGAAGGCCAGCCACATCACGGGGAAGGCGTCGGCCTCGACCTTGGCGATCACGGGCTCGTCGATGGCCTGGGGCAGCCGGTTGCGTACGCGCGAGGTGCGGTCGCGCACCTCAGCCGCGGCGTTGTCGGCGTCCTTTTCGAGCCGGAAGCGCACCGAGATCTGGCTCTGCTCGGCGCGGCTGATGGAAGTAATCACATCCACCGCGTCAATGCCCGCGATGGAGTCCTCCAGCACCTTGGTGACCTGGGACTCGATGACCTCGGCGGACGCGCCCGCGTAGCGCACGCTGACGGTGACCACGGGCTCATCGATCTTGGGGTACTCGCGCACCGAAAGGCGCGTGAAGCTCACGGCGCCCACCAGCAGCACCAGCAGCGAGAGCACGGTGGCGAATACCGGGCGGCGGATGGAGATTTCAGCGAGTTGCATGGCGGGGCCCCATCAAGGCTCAGGCGCCGTGGCGCGCGGTGGCGGCGGCCGGCAGCGCCGCCATGCAGGGGTTGGTGCCCGGCAGGGCCTGCACGAGAATGGCAGGCCGCGCCGCAGGGGATGCGGCAGGCGCAGCGCCCTCGCCAGCGCCCAGTTTCACGACCTTCACGACTGCGCCGTCGCGCGCAATGCGCTGCTGGCCCGCCACCACCACGGTGTCGCCCGGCGCCAGCCCTTCCAGCACCTCGACGAGACCGGGGCGGCGCGCGCCAAGCTTCACGTCCACACGGCGGGCGACCTGGGAGCCAGCCTCGGCGCCGGGCTCGATCCTGTACACGTAGGGGCGGTCGCCCTTGGGCACCACGGCCTCCTCGGGCACCACGCGCGCGTCGGCGCGCTCGCCGAACACGGCCGTCACGCGCGCGAACATGCCGGGGCGCAGCTGCAGGCGGCGGTTGTCGATGCAGGCGCGCACGGCG
>JASLFM010000422.1 GCA_030150585.1 Acidovorax sp. | reverse complement strand
TTCATCGGTTTTTCAGCGGGCTGCCGCTGGGCGCTGGCCGTGGCGGCGCGCCTGGGCGCGCGGATGGAGCGCATCGACCTCATCGCTCCGCTCGGGCCGTTCCGCCTGGGCCACTACGGCCCCCGGCTCAAGGGCTATCCGTTGTTCGAGCTGGCGCGCCAGCGGCCCGGCGCGTTGCGCTGGGTGCTTGCGTGCCAGGCGCTGCTGGCCCGCCGCGCGCCTGGGCTGTTGCTGCGCCTGCTGCTGCAAGGCAGCCGGGGCGCGGATGGGGCGCTGGCGCAAGACCCGGCCTTTCGCGCGCTGCTGCTGGCGCTGCTGCGGCATGCGCTGGAGGCCAAGGGGTGTTATGCGCGCGAACTCGTGTTCGCTTCGGAAGACTGGTCGCCTGTGCTTGCCGAAGTCGCCGCGCCCGTGCGCATCTGGCACGGCGCGCAGGACGATTGGGCCGCACCGGGCATGGGCGAGGCGCTGGCCCGCCAGTTGCAGAACGGCTCGGCCACAATCCTCGGCGGGCTTTCCCACTATTCGGCGCTGCAGCGCACTTTGCCCACCTTGCTGTCATGAACGCATTCTTCCAACACCACCTGGGCCTGGCCATCGTCAGCGCCTTCACTCTGGTCGCATTGCTGGTGCTCACGGCCGTGGGGTGGCAGATGCATGCGGCCCGGCTGTCGCTGCGGCCGGTGGTTTTCGTGGGGGTGTTCTTCGCCATCGTCTGCGTGCCGCAGTGGCTGGTGCATGGCACGGCGGCGCTGTGGCCCAAGCCGCAGCCGGTGCTCCATGAAGCCGCCATTGCGGGCAGCGGCGCGTTCAGCCGCCCCGATCTGGTCTTCGGCCCGGATGTGGACCGGGCGCGGCTGCGCGATGCGCGGCCCGTGTTTGCGGAGGCGCTGTCGCGCGCCGAAGCCGCGCAGCTCTGGATCCAGGACAGCGGCGAAACGGCGGTGGCCGCCCGCTTTGCCGATGACGAGAGCGCCCAGGCGGGCGCCGCCGCGCTGTGGGCGATGTTCTCGCCGCGCGATACGTCGGGCGACGGCATGGCGATCTTCGGCACCCGCGCCGCGGGCGACACCGTGGGCCTGCAGCGCGTGGGCCGCGCCGTGTTTGCCTGGGCCGGCCCTGACCGCGCCAGCGTCGAAGCGCGCATGCGCCGCAGCCAGGCCGTGGCGCTGCCCGCCGATGCGCGCCCGCGCTGGCTCGCGGCCTTCGATGACTGGCGCGTGGCGGGCGCTGCCGTGGCGTGGCTGGTGGTGCTGGCCTGCGTGTGGTTCTTCAAGGGCGCCGCCTGGGCTGCGCGCACCGCGCCTGCGGAGGGCGTCGCGCCCATCGGCGCCGCTGCGCTGGAAAGCCGCCTGGCGGCGCTGCCTGGCCTTACCCGGCTGGGCGACGGCCGTTGGGAGCTGGTGGCCCGGCACGCGGCGATGTGGGAGTCCGGTGCGTACCGCTACGTGCTGGAGCTCGACGCGCCCCGGCACCGCGTGAAGGTGCTCGAATACCTTGCCAGCCGCGAGGTGCAGGCCGACGGGCCGCAGTGGCGGCTGCAGCGCGGCATCACCTTCTTCCGCAAGGAGCTGGACATCGACGCGCAGCAGCCCAAGGCGGCCGTGCAGCGCACCGTGCGGGGGGCGGGTTGGGCCTGGCAGCCGCTGATGCTCGATGCGCCGCCCGCGCTGGCGTGGCTGGTGGGGTGATGCGCATGAACACTTCGCTGCTGGAAAACGCGCGCAGTGCATTGGCCCAGATCGAGCCGATGCTGAACCAGGGCTGGCCGCCCGCTGAAAGCATTGCACGGCAACTGCGGTGGTGCATTGCCTTTGCTTCGCAGCAGCCCAGAGAGGAGCGGCCCGGAGGCTTCACCATGGGTTTGATTGCCACACGGGAATTCGACATGTGGGGCGGTGGCAACCCGGAGCTGGCCTCCCTCATCAACGAGGTTCAGCGCGAAGTGGAACGCGCGCTGGCCAAGGCATAGACCATAGACGCACGCCCATGCAACTCACCCCCATCGAAATCCACAAGCTGGAGCTGTCCCGCAGCCTGGGCGCGCAAGGCCCCAGCATCGGCTGGCTGTTTCGCCAGTCCATGCTCTCTTACGTGCTTTTGCTCGCCGTCATGGTGCCGCTTGGTGCGTACTACTGGCAGGCGGGGCTTCCGTCGATCCCGGCGTTCTTCGCGGGCCTGTTCGTCGCCACCGTGGCGCGGGACTTCCGGTGGCACAAGCAGTTTGTCCAAGGCTGGCCGCTTTCGTATGAAATCACGGACTGGAAGCGGGTGGATGCATTGCTTTCCAACGCGCGCCAGCCGTAACTTCCCAGCCATGCCCCACAAGGAGGACTCTTTCATGACCCATTGCATCCATCGCCGCCGGTTCGCTGGCGCCATCCTGGCGGGCGCGCTCATGCCCGCCGTTGCGCCCGCGTTCGCTGCGGGGCAGGCCGTCCCGCTCTTTTCCTTCGTGAGCGAGAACAGCACGGTGGTCGTGGCGCTGACCTCGGAGGATGCGGCGCTGGGCAGTGATGCCGCCGCCGTCGGCAAGGCGCTGCGCGAGCGCGGTGCGCTGACGGTGTGGCGCTATGCGGTGCGCAAGGCCAAGGATGGCGAACTGGAGCAGGCACCGCTGGCGAAGATCAGCGTGCAGGCCCAGAGCATCCAGCGCGTCGAGCCGTACCGGACGCCGCTGCGTGTGGTGCCGGTGGAATGAAGGCCTGGCGCGTCCTGATACCGCTCGCGGCCCCATTACTGGCCCTGGGCGGGGCCTGCGCGGGTGAAGTGCAGACACCGCCCGACCTCCAGATGCCCGCCCACTGGCGGGCCTGCGAGACGGATGCCTACCTGGCCGACCAGGACATGGCGGGCGTTGCCGTGCGCAAGGGGCCAAGTACGGCAGCCGCGCTGATCACGATGCTGCCCGCGCTGCGCATGAAGCCGGCGGGCGGCGGGCTGGCGCATTACGGGGCCGAGGTTGCCGTCGTCGGTACGGATGGGCAGGGCTGGTTCCTGATCGAACGGGCCGAGTACGCGCCCGAAGACGACGCCGATGCGCCGCCGCGCACGGTGCAGACCTATGGCGCCACCGGCAAGGTTTACCAGGGCCGGGGCTGGGTGCATGGCTCGCGGCTCGGCACGAGCATCGTTGCCACCCGCGGCCTGCGGGTGGGGCCGGAGCGCACGGCGCGCATCGCCCATCCTATGGCGCAGAAGGACTCCGACCCCGAGATCGAGGCCCGCCTGCTCGACTGCGAAGGCCGGGCGGTGCGGCTGCGGTTCCACGAAAAGGGCAGGGTGCGCGAGGGCTGGATTCGCCCGGACAGCGGGCGCGAGAAACTCTGCTCCAATCAACGCACCACCTGCAGTTGACCGTGAAAGGCGCGCCATGAACGGATATGCCATTGCCGCAGCGCTCGTCCTGGGCGGCCTGGTTGCCACCAGCGCGGCCGCATGGTTCGGCGCTGCGGCCAAGCCCCAGCCGCTAGCGGAATTGGGCACGGTGGCTGTGTCCAGCCGCCTCGACCCCTATGCCGCCGACGAGGCGGACGGCTACACGGTGTTCTCGTTCGACCACACGCCGGGCTCGATCTTCCTGATGGGCAGTAACCGCCCCGTGTCCGAAGTACTGGCGCTGGCCGTGTGGCGCGCGGACAAGCGCGCCGCCGCGCTGGAAGCACTGACCCGCCGCGTGGCCGACCGCACGCGCAACATCCGCTGGAGCACCCAGGGCGACGGCCGCATCGGCGAGGGCACACACGAGGTGAACACCAGCCAGCACGCGGCGCGCATCGTGGTGCGTGAGTACCCCGAGCGGCAGTTCGCCATCGGCCACATGGCCTGGACTGAACGCTCGCTGACCGCGCAGCAGCAGATGGCGCTGGTCGAATCGACGGCCTCCAGCTTCGCGCAGCGCATGCCCGTGGCGGACTACCTGCGGCTGGCGTCCGGGCGCGTGCGTGACTGAGCAGCTCATTGCCGACCCACGCCAATGGCGGGCAGCGCTGGCACGCGCGGCCCGGCTCGTGCGGGCGGGCGATGTGGACGCAGCACAGGCCCAGGCTGACGCGATGGCACGCTGGCAGCCGCCAGATGCGCCGTATGAGGAGTCGGTGGCCGAAGCGTTCGAGCAGGCCGCCATGGCGGCCGGTGCCAGCGGTGATGCCGCCGCCTTTGAGTGGCTGTGGAAAAGGGCCTTCGACTACTGGCACTTCTGGGGCGCCTGCGCCACCAGCGGCGGCGAAGGGACGGCGCGCGCGCGGGTCATATCGAGGGCTCAGGGACGGTACCGGCAGGCGCTGCACCAACTGGCAATGCGCCTGCGGGGCGATGCGGACGGGTGACTCCCTGCGGCGTCAGGCCAGTAGCGCAGATACCAACTGCGCCCTCTGGTTGATCTCCAGCCGCCGGTAGATGTTGCGCGTATGGAAGATCGCCGTGCTGGTCTTCACGCCCAGATCCTGCGCGATCTCGCCTGGCGTGGCGCCGCGTGCCAGGCGCAAAGCCACCTCGCGTTCGCTGGCCGTGAGGCCGCGAAAGCGCGCGCTGCCGAACAGGCGCTGCTCCAGCGCGGCGCGCCGCTGGATCTGAATACCGTAGAGCGCGGGCGCGCCGCTGCCTGCCTCCAGCACGTAGCCGCGCAGGTAGAAGGTGCCATAGCGGTTGCGCTGCACTGCCAGTGGGGCCTGATCGGGAGCGCTGCGCTGCGGCATCTGCATGCGCTGTACCAGCCCGGCCAGAAAGGGCTGGGCCCAGGCATGGGCGAAGTCTTGCAGCGTACCCAGCGTCAGCGACCGGCCCAGGGCGCGGTTCAGCAGCGTCCATGCATGGCCGCTGCCCGATTGCACGCGCCCCATGCAATCCACCATCAGCAGGGCCGAGTCAGCGTCGTACTCGCTGGACTCGCTCGCATCGGGCAAGGGGCGCTGTGCCATGGCGTGTGACAGGTGCGGCAGCGCGCGGCGCGCCAGTGCGACCTCGGCGTCCGAAAAGTCTCCCGTGGCGCGGCCGATGCTCAGCGCCCCCAGCGGCCGGCTCGCGCCGCGCAGCATCAGGCGCACCTCGCAGCCCAGGTGCGCGGGGCGCAGCACTTCGTCGAAGTACGCGGTATGCCGCAGCCTCGGCATGACATCGCTGATGCGCAGGCAGTCGTAGCGCCGCTGGCTGAGAGCGTGCCGCCAATGGCTGGCGCAGCTTTCGATCTCCAGCCGGTCGTACCAGCGCTGCACGTAGTTGGCCGACACCTGCTGCGACATGCCTGCGCTGAGGCGCACGTCCTCCAACTGGCCGCCATCGCCATAGGCCACATATGCAGCCAGATCAAAAGGAACGACGTCGCGCAGCACGAGCAGCAGCTCGTCCAGCATGGCATCGCCGGAGACTGGCAGGCAGGCCAACTGGGCCAGCGCGGACAAGGCGGAGGCAGAGCGAGGTGCAGCGGGTGACATGGCGGGTAGGGAAATTTGCTCCTGGCCTCCCCGACTGGGGAGCGACTTGGCGCATGAATATTTTTACAGTGATTTCGGCAAGTAACCTTTTGGAATCACCCATGAAGTATTCGGATTTTCTCCCCGGCCGCCCGCTCGCGCGCAAGGCCATCGCGGCGGCCACGCTGCTGCTGGCGGCGCAGGCCCAGGCAGCAGAAGTCTGCACCTGGAACGGCAATGCCAATGGCCAACTGAGCCAGCCCGCCAACTGGGCGTGCACCGGCGCCGTCAGCGTACCCGGCACGGGCGACAGCGTCGTGTTCCCCGCAGGGGCGAACACCTCCGCGCTGGTCAACGATTTCATGCCTATCGTTCCCGTCTTCTACGACGTGAGCTTTGCGCCGGGCTATTCCCTGAATGGAGATGACCTGAACGTCTCGCACCTGCTGACCGTCGCCAACGGGTTCATGAACGCCTCGGCCATCTCGGGCGGCAATTCGGCTTCCGTCCAGGTCAAGGGCGTGCCCAATGGCCAGGCGACGTGGTTCAAGGGCTCGCTCAGCAGCATGCAAAGCATCACCGTTGGCGACGGCACGGCGGCCGTGAACGCCGTGCTGAACGCCACCACGGGCAGCCCGTCCGTCACCGTGGCGGCGCAGGGTACGCTCTCCATGGGCACCGGCGCTACCGCCAGCACGCTCGACGTGCAGGCAGGCGGCACGCTGCTCATTTCCAAGCCGCTGCCCGGCGCGGCCAGCGGCGACCTGGTCGGCAGCGGCACGGTCAGCGGCGCCACCACGTTCGCTGCGGGCTCCACCCTTGAATACCGCGCCCTCACCAGCTTCGACTCCGGCAAGCTGACCGCGCAGAACGGCCTGAACCTGAACGGCGCCACGCTCAAGATCGTGGTGGAGGACCTCGCCAATCCCGACCCCATCAACTTGCAGCGCACCCTGGTGGGCTATGGCGATGCGTCCTATCTGCAGGGCCGCTTCGCGGGCCTGCCCAGCAGTGGCGCGCTGATCGAGGCCAGCAATGCGCCGGGCGTGTGGTACAGCATTTCCTACGGCTCCGCCAGCAACGCCTTTATCCAGATTACCCGTGTAGCCGCGCCTGTGGTGCAGCCCGGCGGCCCGGGCGGTACAGCGGCCATTCCCGCGCTGGCGCCCGCGGGGCTGGGGCTCCTGTCCGCGCTGATGGGTGGTGTGGGGCTGGTGCGGCGGCGCAAGCGCAGAGATTGACAGCCTTTCCTGCAAACCCCTTTCCATCGTTTGCGGGCCACGGCCCGCGCTTCTTGATCTCGGAGTTTTCGTGTCCCCTGAGCAAATTCAACTTGTGCGCCAGAGCTTTGCGCGCGTGGCCCCCATTGCCGCGCAAGCCGGTGCGATGTTCTATACCAAGCTGTTCGCGCGCGATCCCGCCATCAGCGGGCTGTTCACCTCGTCCGACATGACCGTGCAGGCGCGCAAGCTGTTGGAAATGATCGGCAACGCCGTGCGCCTGCTTGACCACCCCGAGCGGCTCGACCCCGTGCTGCGTGCCCTGGGCAAACGCCACGTGGAGTACGGCGTGCAGGATGCGCACTACGAAGCGGTGGGCGCGGCCCTGTTGGAAACACTGGCCGATGCGCTGGGCCAGGACTTCACGCCCGCTACGCGCGAAGCCTGGACAGCGCTGTACGCCCATGTGGGCCGCACCATGCGTGCGGGTGTCGTGGGTGCATAGCCGTCGGGTACGCGCATGCCGCTAATGCAAGTGCAGCAGGTGAATTTCGGCGCCAAGCATATGCTTGCGGGAATTCACGAACGGAATCCGCACCCCAGGCAAAGCACGCCATGAGAGGAAGGGTGTCGTCGCTCTTGCGCCTTTTTCCATACGGCTTGGTACTCAGCCTGCCCCTGACGGCGATATTGCTCTACGTGTTCTTTTCGGGGCGCACATTCTCGAATGACGCAGGTAACGCTCTACTGCTAATTGTTTTTGTCATAGGCGTACTCTCATTACCGGGGTCTTTGGCCTTGTTTCTTGTCGGCTACGTCGCAGCATTTGCAGGCAAAACGGGCGGGTTGGTGGCCATGGTTTGCCTCGTCTTTTCGGTTCCCAATGCCCATCTCATGGGGATGATCTGGGCAAGGGCCTGGTTGAAGGCAAGTGCACGGCAGCCGCCAGCAGCCTGACGGGTCTGATGAACTGGTGTGAATCGCCCCGGCTTCCCTAAGTGATTTCTCGTGCGATAGCTTGAAGTTGCGGTGCGACTTCCTCACGAAGCCAATGGATATTCAAGGATCTTCCTTGGAAGGTACAACTCATCGCGGCTACGTCGATCCCATGAATTCGCCCGAGTGGAACGGCGAC
>JASLFM010000343.1 GCA_030150585.1 Acidovorax sp. | reverse complement strand
GGCACGCGCCTGGGCAGCGCGGTGCGCGCGGGCAGCGAGTCGACCGAGATGGTCTCGCTGCTGGGCCTGAACGTGTTCCGCATCTTCAGCCTGGTGTTCGCGCTGGGCGCCGCCACGGCGGCCCTCGCGGGCGTGCTGGCCGCGCCCATCCGGGGCGTGGGGCCGTTCATGGGGGTGGAGGCGCTGGGCGTGGCCTTCTTCATCGTGGTGGTGGGCGGGCTGGGCAGCTTCGGCGGTGCGCTGGTGGGCGGCCTGCTCATCGGCATCGTGCAGAGCGTGATGAGCACGCTGTGGCCCGAGGGCGCCAGCCTCATGATCTACGTGGCCATGGCCGCCGTGCTGCTGCTGCGCCCCCATGGCCTGCTGGGCCGCAAAGGATGAAGACCACCATGTCCAAAGTGTTCAGGCATTCCCATCTCTTTCTCGCGCTGGCCATCGTGGTCGCCATGCCGTTGTGCACGCAGTCGGGCTCGCTGGCCAGCGAGGTGCTGATCTTCGGGCTCGCCGCCATGGGCTGCAACCTGCTGCTGGGCTACACGGGCCTGCTCTCGTTCGGCCAGGGCATCTTCTTCGGCCTGGGCAGCTACACCATCGCCCTGCTGCTCACGCGCTGGCCGCTGCCCATGCCGCTGGCGCTGCTGGCCGCCGTGGCCATGGGCGCGGCGGGCGCGGCCGTCGTGGGCTGGATCGCCATCCGCCAGCGCGGCACGTACTTCGTGATGCTCACGCTCGCGTTCGCGCAGATGTTCTACTTCGTCGCCTACACGGCCACCGGCCTCACGGGCGGCGACAACGGCCTGCTCGACATTCCCCGCCCCTCGCTCGCCGTGGCGGGCCAGACGCTGTGGCCGCTGGCCTCGCCCTGGCAGTACTACAGCTTCGTGGCGGTGCTGTTCCTGGCCGCGTTCTGGCTGCTGCGCCGCGTGTGCGCCTCGGTGTTCGGACGCACCCTGCTGGCCGTGCGCGACAACGAGGAGCGTGCCGCCGCCGTGGGCTACGACCTGCGCCTCTTGAAGCTGCAGGCCTTCGTGATCTCGGGCGCCATCACCGGCCTGGCCGGCGCGCTCCACGCCATGATGACGGGCATCGCGCCGCTGTCGAACGCCGAGTACCACACGAGCGAGATGATCCTCGTGATGACCGTGATTGGCGGCACGGGCAACCTGCTGGCCTCGGTGCTGGGCGCCGCGTTCTACGTGCTGCTGGGCGACTGGCTCTCCACGCTGTGGCCGCGCTGGCTGCTGCTGCTCGGCGTGGTGCTGATGGTGGTGAGCCTGGGGCTGCAGCGCGGCCTGTGGGGCCTGGGCGAAAGCCTGTGGGGCCTGCTGCGCCGCAAGGGCGAACGGCCCGGTGCAACCACCGCAACGGGTACCTCGGGAGAACACGCATGACCGCCGCTGCATCCCCCATCCTGCTCGAAGCCCAGGGCGTCGAAAAACGCTACGACAAGTTCATCGCCCTGGGGGGCGTGGACCTGAAGGTGCGCGCGAACACCGTGCACTCCGTCATCGGCCCCAACGGCGCGGGCAAGACCACGCTGTTCCACATGCTCACGGGCACCAAGCAGGTGAGCGGCGGGCGCATCCTGTTCGACGGCCACGACGTGACGCGCGAGCCCGACCACCGCCGCGTGCGCCGGGGCATGGCACGTTCGTTCCAAGTGACCAGCCTGTTCCTCACCCTGCCCGTGCGCGAGAACCTGCGCCTGGCCGCGCAGGGCGTAGCGCCGAAGGTGGCACTGAACTGCTGGAGTCCGCCCGTGGGCGCGCGCTCGTGCGCCGACACCGTGGCCCGCGTGCTCGAGCGCCTGGGTCTCACGCGCCACGCCGACACGCCCGCGGGCAACCTCTCGCACGGCCAGCAGCGGCGGCTGGAGGTGGGCATGGCGCTCGCCGCGAAGCCGAAGGCCATCTTCCTGGACGAGCCGACTTCGGGCATGGGCATCGACGATCTCGATGACATGAAGCGGCTCATCCAGGGCCTCAAGGACGAGCACACAGTCGTCCTCATCGAGCACAACATGGGCATTGTCATGGACATTTCCGACACCATCACCGTGATGCAGCAGGGCCGCGTACTCGCCGAGGGACTGCCACACGAGATACGTGCCGACGAACGCGTGCGCAGCGCCTACCTGGGCAACATGATCACCGGGGGAAAAGCATGAACATGCTGCTATCGGTAGAAGCGATCCACGCCCACTACGGCAAAAGCCACGTGTTGCAGGGCGTGTCGATGCAGATCGGCGATGGCGAACTCGTCACCCTGCTGGGCCGCAACGGCGCGGGCAAGACCACCACGCTCAAATCCATTGCGGGCGTGATGCAGCCCACGCAGGGACAGATCCGCTTCGGCGGCGAGACCACGCACCGCCTGGCCACGCACCTCGTGGCGCAGCGCGGCATCTGCCTCGTGCCCGAGCACCGGGGCATCTTCAAGCTGCTCACGGTGGAAGAGAACCTGCTGCTGGGCCAGCGCAAGCAGTCGCCCTGGCAGTTGCCCGACATCTACCGCATCTTTCCGCGCCTCAAGGAGCGCCGCAGCAACGGCGGCGGCCAGCTCTCGGGCGGCGAGCAGCAGATGCTGGCCATCGGCCGCGCGCTCATGAACGCACCGCGCCTGCTCATGCTCGACGAGCCCGTGGAGGGCCTCGCGCCCGTGATCGTCGAGGAGATCGTGGCCCAGCTCCAGACCATCAAGGCCGCGGGCGTCTCCATCCTGCTCGTGGAGCAGAACCTGGAGGTCTGCACCCAGTTGGCCGACCGGCACTACGTCATCGAGCAGGGCGCGATCGTGCACGAGGCCAGCAACGCCGAATTCCTGGCCGACGACGCCATCAAGGACCGCTACCTGGGCGTCGGCCTGGTATGACAAGGAGACTCTCATGGACATGACATCCTCACCCACCGCTGCGCAGGCGTCCAACCTCCATACCGACGGAGCCCGCCTGTGGCAGTCGCTGATGGACCTGGCGCGCATCGGCGGCACACCCAAGGGCGGCGTGTGCCGCATCGCCCTGACCGACCTGGACCGCCAGGGCCGCGACCTGTTCGTGCAATGGGCGCGCGAGGCCGGCTGCACGATCCGCGTGGACGCCATCGGCAACATCTTCGCGCGCCGCGCGGGCGCGGACGACAGCCTGCC
>JASLFM010000335.1 GCA_030150585.1 Acidovorax sp. | reverse complement strand
GTGCGCTGCATTTCGAAGTCGTGGAACACCTCGTGCGCCTCGAGCTGCGCGCGGTGGGCGCGCCACTGCGCCTCGCTGACGCCCGAGTGCGGCAGCTCCCAGCGCCGGAAGCCATACAGCTCGTGGTCCGGCATGCCGTGCTCGCGCTCGGCGCTGCCATCGAAGCGCACGAAGCGGAACTCGGCATCCTGCTCCCAGAACCAGTCCGACGACAGCTGCGTGAGGCTGCGCCAGCGCGCCTCGCTCTGGCGCAGCGCCTCCTGGATCGAGAGGTAGTCGGTCACGTCGGTGAAGGTGCGCACGCGCCCACCCCCCTCGAGCATGCGGGTGCGCACCTCGATGTAGCGGCCCGCGGGCGTGCGGCGGATATACAGGCCGGGCACCCTGAGCCGCTCCCCGTGCGCCGCGTACTCTGCGGCAACGTAGCCGCGCGCGCCAGGCTCGATGAGGTCGAACTCCGGGCCGAAGTCGCCACGCTCGGTCTGGAATTTCACGATTTTCTCGGCGGGGGGCTGGCCTTCCAGCAGCTCGGGCGGCAGGTCCAGCAGCTCCAGATAGCGCTGGTTGTGCACGCGGATGCGCCCCTCGGCATCGACATTGGTGATGCCCTGCGACACGCTCGCGAGCGTGACTTCGAGCGCGCGGGTTTTCTCGGCCAGCAAGGCACTCGTGCGCTCAAGCTCGGCCTCGACGCTGCGGCGCTGGATGGCCGCCGCAATCTGCTGTGGCAGCACGTGCAGGTAAGCGCCCTGCGGATCGCGCACGGCGAAATCGGCAAAGCCGTGCCGCAGCGCCTGGGCTGCGTGGGCCTCGCCGCCTTCGGGCACGGCGATGAGCGCGGGGGTGCCGTGCAGCAGCGCCAGCACGTCCGGCGCGGCGCCATCCGCCACGTGCTGCGCGGTCAGCACGGCATCGAAGGGGGCATCGGCCTCCAGCAGCCTGCGCGCCTGCGCCAGCGTGGACGCCACGGCCACGCGCCAGAGGGGCTGCGCACGTGCCAAGGCCTGCACGACAGCCGTGGCGTGGTGAACGTCACCTTCGATCAACAGAACTGAGACGGGCATGAACCTTGGCGCAAGGAGGCCGTTCCATTATGGGGCAGCGGATGCATCTGTTTACACTGGTGCCCGTTTCCCGCCCACGCCAGACCTCCCAGCCCCCATGCATCCCCTCAGCGTTTCCGAATACCTTCGCCAGCATATCCGTACCGTGCCCGACTGGCCGGCGCCCGGCGTGCAGTTCCGCGACATCACGCCGCTGCTGCAGGACCCCAAGGTGTTCCGCGTGCTGATCGATGCCTTCGTGCACCGCTACATGGACAAGGCGTTGCGCCCCGACGTGGTGGCTGGCCTGGATGCGCGCGGCTTCATCCTCGGCGCCGTGGTGGCCTATGAGCTGGGCGTGGGCTTCGTGCCGATCCGCAAGAAGGGCAAGCTGCCCTTCACCACCGTGGAGGAGACCTACGAACTCGAGTACGGCAGCTCCACGGTGGAGCTGCACACCGACGCGGTGCGCCCGGGCGACCGCGTGCTGCTCATCGACGATCTGATCGCCACGGGCGGGACCATGATGGCCGGAAAAAAACTGCTCGAAAAGCTCGGCGCCACGGTGACCGAGGGGGCCGCGATTGTCGACCTGCCCGAACTCGGCGGCTCCGAGCGCCTGCGCGCAAGCTGCCTGCCGCTGTTCACGCTGGTGGATTTCTCGGGGCATTGAGCCCCAGCGGCGCTCAGTTCAGGTCGCCGTACTGGGTGCGGCTGAGGTCCGAGGAGCCCGCGTCGGACTCGGGCATCTCCGTATCCTCGAAACCCGTGGGCGCCGTTGCCGTGGCGGGCTGCAGCAGCGGCCCCGAGCGCACCGATACGCCCGTGGGCGCCGGCACCGCCACGGGCGCCGAGGCGGCGGCCTGGTTCAGCGCACGCTTGAATGCCGCCACTTCGTCGGCCTCGATGGGCTCGAAGCGCGGTGCCGAACGGGCAACCAGCAGCGGCGATGCCGTGGACGCTGGCGGCAGGGGAGGAGCGCTGATCACGGGAGAAGGCGCGGGCGGCGACGGCGGCACCACGACGGCGCGCGGGGCCGGCTTGGGCGCCAGGCTCGGCGCCACCACCGGGCCCGGTGCGGCTGCCCCTTTCTGCGGCTGGCCCACGGCCACGTGCTCGTTGATGCGCCAGTACACAGCCGTGACCAGGATGTCGAAGCGCGTCTTGGCGGTCTGCGCGATCAGCGCCTCGATCTCGGACAGGCGCGCGGTGTCACCGCCGTATTCGCGCGCCAGGTCGATCATCACGAGGAACTGTCGGCCGCGCTGGTCGAGCGACAGCACCTTGAACTTGTAGCTGGCCGAGAGCACGCCCGCACGCACCATGGCGTCGCGCACCACGGTGTAGAGCAGTTCCCGGCGCTCCATGCGCTCGTTCTTGCGGTTGGCGGCCGGGTCGGTGGGCGGCGGCGCGGCGGCGCGGCCCGGGGTCAGCGGCACCGTGGCGTCAGCATTGAGCAGGCCGCTGGGCTCCATTCCCGAGCGCGGCTTGGGGGGAGCGGGCTTGCGGGAGAACCAGCTGAACAGTGACATGCCGTGCCTTCGTCGGAAACGCGAAAAAATGTGTGAGAGAGTGTACCGCGAGCACTCTCTGGCACAACGCTTCCGGCGCCTGCGGCTGTGGCCGCCCGGCGACGCTCAGGTCGCCGCGATGCGCCGGCGCCGGTTGCCCAGGCGCTTGGCGAGCACGGCCCCTGCAGCCATCGATATGCCCAGGGCAATGGCCGGCTGGCGGTTGGACAGTTCCGTGAAGCGCAGCGCCGACAGGGCCCAGAGCTTGCAGGGCGCGGCCGCTTGCACGGTGGCGCTGCGGGGACGGTGCGAGAAGAACGCCCCCTCGCCGACCACCGACCCCGCAGCCACCAGGGCCAGGCGCAGGCGCGCCTTCTCGTCCTCGTAGTGCACGCTGAGGCTGCCGCTCTCGACAAAGTAGAGCGTGCGGTCGTTGGTACCCTGGCCGAACAGCACTTGGCTCGCGGCCAGCACGCTGGGCTGCAGGTAGGGCGCCAACACCTCCCACTGCGCGGGTGCGAGCATGCCGCCGCCCAGGCTGTCCTCGGCCGTGGCCTGGGCGATCGCCGTGATCAGGCCTTGCAGGTCGTACTTCGGGGCAGTGTGGGAAGTGACAGTGTTCATGGTGGGCCGAAGCTACCCGCGTTGCTCCGCACATACAAGCGGCGCTTACCACTACTTACACTAAAGCCGCAAGGGCCGCAGCCCTCATTTGCCGATGCAGAAGCTCGAAAAAATCACGCCGAGCAGGTCGTCGGAGCTGAACTCCCCGGTGATCGCATTGAGCGCGTTCTGCGCCAGGCGCAGCTCCTCGGCGAGCAGGTCGAGTGCGGGGCCGCTGCTCTCCAGTTGGGCGGCGGCCTCCATGAGGTGCGCATCCACGGCGCGCAGGGCCTCGATGTGGCGCGCGCGCGCGATGTACACGCCCTCCGGGGCGGACTGCCAGCCGGCGATCGCGAGCAGTTGGCGGCGCAGCGCGTCCAGCCCCGCGCCGGTGCGCGCGGACAGCTGCACGGCCGCGTGGCCGGGCACCTGCGGCGCGGCGTGGGCGGCGGCATCGGTCTTGTTCCAGACGTCGATGACGGGCACGCCTTCGGGCAGCTTCTGGACCAGGGTGGCTGCGATGCCCGCGTCTGCCGCTACGTATTCGGGAGCGTCCTGGCGCGTGAGGTCGTGCAGGAAGAGCACGGCATCGGCGCCCGCAATCTCGTCCCAGGCACGTGCGATGCCGATGCGCTCCACCTCGTCGTCGCTCTCGCGCAGGCCGGCGGTGTCGATCACGTGCAACGGCACGCCCTCGATCTGGATGGTCTGCTGGACCTTGTCGCGCGTGGTGCCCGCGATGGGGGTGACGATGGCCAGCTCCGCCCCCGCGAGCGCATTGAGCAGCGAGCTCTTGCCTGCGTTGGGCTGGCCCGCGATGACGACCTTGATGCCCTCGCGCAGCAGTGCGCCCTGCTGCGCGCGCTGCATCACGCGGCCCAGGGACTGCTGCAAATTCGATAGCTGTCCGCGCGCGTCTGCCTTGCGCAGGAAGTCGATTTCTTCCTCAGGGAAATCGAGCGTGGCCTCGACCAGCATGCGCAGGTGCACCAGCGCGTCGCGCAGGCCGTGGATCTCCCGCGAGAACGCGCCCGAGAGCGAGCGGCCCGCACTGCGCGCGGCGGCCTCGGTGCTCGCATCGATGAGGTCGGCGATGGCCTCGGCCTGCGCGAGGTCGATCTTGTCGTTGAGGAAGGCGCGCTCGGTGAACTCGCCGGGCTCGGCCAGGCGCAGGCGCGGCAGCAGCGTGCCAGCCGCCTCCAGGCAGCGCGCGAGCAGCAGCTGCAGCACCACGGGGCCGCCGTGGGCCTGCAGTTCGAGCACGTCCTCGCCGGTGTAGCTGTGCGGCGCGGGGAAGTACAGGGCCAGCCCCCGGTCGATGGCCTGGCCCTGCGCATCGGGGAAGGGCAGGTAGTGCGCCTCGCGCGAGCGCAGCGCACGGCCCAGCAGGCCCTGCACGAAGGGCGCGAGGCCCTTGCCCGACACGCGCACGATGCCCACGGCCCCGCGGCCCGGCGCCGTGGCGATGGCTACGATGGGGTCGGCATGGCGAGGCAACATGGGCGGGCTTGCGGGGAAAAGGCAGTGGGCAGGCATGATAGCCGCCCAAGCAAAAGAAAAGGCCCGCGGGGCGGGCCTTTTGCGGCGTCGGCGCGGTGCGCCGGCTTACTTGATCGTGGTCCAGGTCGGCATCGGACGGTCGTCCGCGCGGTGCTGGGTTTCCACGTTCTTGCGCATCGCCCAGGGGCGGATCTGGTGGTGCAGCGGCAGGTAGTAGTACTCGTCCTTCACGAGCTTGAGCGCGTCATTGATGAGCGCGTCGCGCTTGGCGGTGTCCATCTCGACCTTGATCTGGGCGACCTTGGCGTCGAGGTCGGCGTTGCTGAAACGGCCGCCGTTGTAGACACCCTGGCCCTTGCCGTCCTTGGTGGCCATGAGGGCCTCGATGGAGTAGAGCGCGTCGAACGTGGCCACGCCCCAGCCGAACAGGTAGGCGTTCACGTCGGAGTTCATCACGCGGGTGACGAACTGCGCCATGGGCGCGGCCTGCAGCGTGGTCTTGACGCCGATGCGGGTCCACATGGCAGTAACGGCCTGGCAGATGGCCTCGTCGTTCACGTAGCGGTCATTGGGGCATTCGAGCTTGAGCGAGAAGCCGTTGGGGTAGCCCGCGTCGGCCAGCAGCTTCTTGGCGGCCTCGACGTCGTACTTGGCCGCGCGCTCGTCGAGCTGCTTGGTCCAGCCGTGGACCATGGGCGCCACCATGGCGCCCGCGGGCACCGACAGGTTGCGCATGGTGCGGCTGTGCAGGCCGGCCGAGTCGATGGCCTGGTACAGCGCCTGGCGCACGCGCTTGTCCTTGAGCGGGTTCTTGCCGGGCGTGCCCGCGCCGGGCAGCTCGTCGCGGAACTGGTCCAGGCCCAGGTAGATGGTGCGGTTCTCGGCGCCTTCGATGAGCTTGAGGTTGCTGTCGGCCTTCATGCGCGCCAGATCCTGCGGCGGGGGATCGACGACGAAGTCGACCTGGCCCGAGATCAGGGCCGCGGAGCGCGTGGCCGCCGACTTGATGGGGGTGAACACGATCTCGTCGATATTGCCC
>JASLFM010000315.1 GCA_030150585.1 Acidovorax sp. | reverse complement strand
TGATCGCGTGCTTGGGGCTCCGGTGGATTGGCATCGCGTACGTGGACGACATCCTCTGGGACATCGACCAGGCGCTGGCGCGCGCCGCGGCCTAGACCGGGGCCGCTGGCGCTCCCAGCCGCTGCGACAGGCCCCGCGCCGCTTCGCGCAGAAGCTGCGCCGCCGCACTGTCCGCCCCCGTGCGCAGCGTCGCGCTCGGGCCGATCACCGCCAGGCACAGCACCAGTTGCCCGAACCCGTCGAACACCGGCGTCGCCAGCGCGCTGATGCCGGGTAGCAACTGGTCCGTCACCTGCGCCACCTGGTGCGTGCGCACCGCTTCCAGTTCGGCGGCGAACGCGGGCTCGTCCAGCGCGCCCGCAAACCCTTCGGCCGCCAGCGCGGCGGCGGCCCGCCCGCGTGGGCCGAAGGCCGCGAACACCTTGCCCGTGGCCGTGTGGCGCACCGACGCGGTGGTGCCGTGGCGCATGGCCACGTACACGGCCGTGGGGCCCTCCTCCACGCGGATGATGGTGGGGCCGCTGTCGCCCCATACCGAGGCCGACACGGTGTAGCCGATGCGCTGGGCCAGCGCGGGCAGTTCGGCGATGGCCAGGCGCACCGGGTCCACCTGCTGCAGGCTGATCAGGCCCAGTTGCATGGCCAGCGGGCCCAGGCCGTAGTGGCCACTTACCGCGTCCTGCTCGATGAGGCCCAGCTTGCCGAAGCTCACGAGATAAGGATGCGCCTTGGCCGCCGTCATGTCGGCCGCGCGGGCCAGGTCCTTGAGCGCCATGCGGCGCCCCGTGCGGGCCAGCACCTTGAGCAGTTGCCCCCCCACTTCCACGCTCTGGATGCCGCGCGGCGTGCGCGGTGCGTCTTCGTCATCGGGGTTGGGCAGGTCGGAAGCAAGAGAGGCCATGGCTCGATTGTCCACGGCCTCGGGATGCCTCTTTCCACTCGGGTTTACACCTAAACAAATGCATTAGACATAGACAAATTTCTTGCGTAGCATCAATGCATTCCGTTTAGATAAATGCATTCAACATTGTCGAATTTACTCCCATGAGCAACACCACCAAGACCTTCGCCTCCGCCGCCGACCTCGACGCCAAGCAGGTGAGCTTCGACAAGCTCTCGGACCACGCCTACGCCTACACGGCCGAGGGCGACCCGAACACCGGCATCATCATTGGCGACGACGCCGTGATGGTCATCGACACCCAGGCCACGCCCGTGATGGCGCAGGACGTGATCCGCCGCATCCGCGAGGTGACCGACAAGCCCATCCAGTACGTGCTTCTCTCGCACTACCACGCGGTGCGCGTGCTGGGCGCGAGCGCCTACGGGGCCGAGCACATCATCGCCAGCGAGGACACGCGCGACCTGATCGTGGAGCGCGGCGAGCAGGACAAGGCCAGCGAGATCGGCCGCTTCCCGCGCCTGTTCCAGAACGTGGAGAGCGTGCCGCCGGGCCTGACCTGGCCCACCATGACCTTCACCGGCAAGATGACGCTGTGGCTCGGCAGCCTGGAGGTGCAGCTCCTGCAGCTGGGCCGGGGCCACACCAAGGGCGACACCGTGGCCTGGCTGCCGAAGGAGAAGATCCTGTTCAGCGGCGACCTGGTCGAGTTCGACGCCACGCCCTACGCGGGCGACGCCTACTTCCAGGACTGGCCCCACACGCTCGACGCCATTGCCGCCCTGAAGCCCGAAAAGCTCGTGCCCGGCCGCGGCTCCGCGCTGCAGACGCCCGAGCAGGTGCAGGCGGGCCTGGCCGGCACGCGCGCCTTCGTCAGCGACCTGTATGCCAGCGTGAAGGAAGGCGCCGCCCGGGGCGAGGACCTGCGCAAGGTGTATGAGGCCACCTTCGCCTGGCTGCAGCCGAAGTACGGCCAGTGGGTCATCTTCAACCACTGCATGCCCTTCGACGTGACGCGCGCCTACGACGAGGCCACGCAATACCCCGACCCACGCATCTGGACGGCCGAGCGCGACGTGCAGATGTGGAAATCCCTCGAAGGCTGATCCCCCCGGCCGCAGGAGACAAAGAATGAACCCCAGAGACATTCCCCCCGAGGCCTTCCACGCCAGTGGTGCCGAGGTGCAGGCCCTCGAATTCGGCTACGTGCGCTCGCCCGACCAGGACAGCGCCACACCCGCCCGCCACCCCGTCGTCATCGTGGGCGCGGGCCCCGTGGGCCTGAGCCTCGCGATCGACCTGGCCCAGCGCGGCCAGCGCGTGCTCGTACTCGACAACGACCACAAGCTCTCGATCGGCTCGCGCGCCATCTGCTTCGCCAAGCGCACGCTGGAAATCTGGGACCGCCTCGGCGTGGGCCAGTCCATGGTGGACAAGGGCGTGTCGTGGAATCTGGGCCGCGTGTTCCACCAGGACCAGCCCGTGTACCAGTTCGACCTGCTGCCCGAGGACGGCCACGAGCGCCCCGCCTTCATCAACCTGCAGCAGTACTACGCCGAGGCCTACCTGGTGGAGCGCGCGCTGCAGCTGCCGGGCGTCGAGATCCGCTGGCACAACCGCGTCACGGCCTGCACGCCGCACGGCGGCGGCGCCGCGCTCACCGTTGAAACGCCTGAGGGCAGCTATCGCCTGGAGGCCCAATGGGTCGCGGCCTGCGACGGCGCGCGCTCGCCGCTGCGCGGCATGCTCGGGCTGGAAAGCCGGGGCCGCATCTTCCAGGACCGCTTCCTGATCGCCGACGTGAAGATGGAGGCCGACTTCCCGGCCGAGCGCTGGTTCTGGTTCGACCCGCCCTTCCACCCGGGCCAGAGCGTGCTGCTGCACCGCCAGCCCGACGACGTGTGGCGCATCGACTTCCAGCTCGGCTGGGACGCCGACCCCGAAGAGGCCAAGAAGCCCGAGAACATCGTGCCGCGCGTGCATGCCCTGCTCGGCCGCGACGTGCCGTTCACGCTCGAATGGGCCAGCGTCTACACCTTCGCCTGCCTGCGCATGGACCAGTTCGTGCACGGCCGCGTGGTCTTCGTGGGCGACGCGGCGCACGGCGTTTCGCCCTTCGGCGCGCGCGGTGCCAACAGCGGCGTGCAGGACGCGGAGAACCTCGCCTGGAAGCTGGACCGCGTGCTGCGCGGCCAGGCGCCCGAGGCGCTGATCGCCACCTATGGCGCCGAACGCGAGTACGCGGCCGACGAGAACATCCTCAACTCCACGCGCGCCACCGACTTCATAACGCCCAAGGGCGAGATCAGCCGCCTGCTGCGCGACGCGGTGCTGGACCTCGCGCGCGACCACCCCTTCGCGCGCCGCATCGTCAACAGCGGCCGCCTGTCGGTGCCCGCCACGCTGCACGGTTCGCCGCTCAACACGCCCGACGCCGACCATTTCGCGGGCACACAGGTGCCCGGCGCGGTGCTGCTCGACGCGCCGATGGAGCGCGCAGGCCAGCCCACCTGGCTGCTGCGCGAGTTGGGCGAAGGCTTCACGCTGATCGTGTTCGGCCCCGCGCCCGATTGGGCTGCGGGCATGGAAGGGCTGAAGGTGCTCTCCATCGGCGGCGACCTCGCCGACCCGCGCGGCCTGGCCGCGCAGCGCCTCGATGCGCAGCCGGGCACCGCCTACCTCGTGCGGCCCGACCAGCATGTCTGCGCGCGCTGGCGCGCCCCCAGCGCACCGGCCGTGCGCGCCGCCATCGCCCGCGCCCTGGGTGCTTGAAAGGAATTTCCATGCTCGATACCCAACCCCGCCTGCAGGCCTGCGACGACTTCTACGCCGCGCTGATCGCCGCCCACCAGGGCCTGACCACCGCGCAAAGCCATGCGCTGCACGCGCGCCTGGTGCTGCTGCTGGCCAACCACGTCGGCGACCACGCCGCGCTGCTGCACGCGCTGCGGCTTGCGCGCGAGAGCGCGGCGCCCGGCGCGGGCGAGCCCGCCACGCTGCCGCATCCGGCCATCAGCCCCGTCGTGCCCGTGCACGCGGCGGCCTGACCTCTTTCCGTTTCACCTCCGGGCGGCCGCGCCCAGCCCCTCGCCAGAAGGGGGCAGGCCGCCGCCCATCCACCCGCAAGACCGTTCCAGGAGACATTTCCATGCACCGCAAGCAGTTCCTCGCTGCGCTCGCGCTCGGCGCCCTCGCCCCCACCGCCTTCGCCCAGGACCCCAAACCGCTCGAATGGGTGGTGGGCTACGCGGCCGGCGGCGGCTCGGACATCGTCGCGCGTGCCATCGCCGAATCCATGGGGGCGGCGCTGGGCCGCACCATCATCATCAACAACAAGCCCGGAGCGGGCACCAACATCGCGGCCGAGTACACGGCACGCTCGCGCGACTTCGGCAACATCATGTTCACGGCCGACTTCGCCACCATCGCGGCCAACCCCTCGCTGTTCAGCAAGCTCAGCTACAACGCCGAGCGCGACTTCCAGCCCGTGGGCCTGCTCGTGCGCTTTCCCATGTTCCTCGTGGTCTCCAATCAGGTGCCCGCGAACAACTACAAGGAGTTCGCGGCCTGGGCCAGGAAGCAGGCCGATGGCGTGAACTGGGCCTCGGCCGGCCCGGGCAGCCCGCACCACCTCGTGGGCGAGCTGTTCCGCGAGCACAGCGGCCTCAAGCTCACGCACGTGCCCTACCGCGGCGCGGCGCCCGCGATCCAGGACGTGGTGGGCGGCCAGGTGAGCGCGATGTGGGTGGACAGCGCCTCGGTCTACCCCTTCCTCGCGGCCCGCAAGGTCAAGGCCATCGGCGTGGCCAGCCCCCAGCGCGTGGCCACCGCGCCCGACGTGCCCACGCTGCAGGAGCAGGGCCTGGCGGGCTTCGAGGGCTATGCCTGGCAGGGCATCGTCGTCCCCACGGGCACGTCCTCCGAGGTGGTCGGCAAGTTCAGCGGCGCGCTGCAGACGGCCCTGGCCGACACACGCACGCGCGCCCGCCTGCAGGCGCTGGGCGTGGAGCCCATGCCCGGCACGCCCGCGCAGATGGCGAGCTTCTCGAAGTCGGAGCGCGAGAAGTGGGGCGCGGTGATCGCCAAGGTGGGCGTGAAGCTGGACTGATCCCCCTCCCCGCCATGCCGCTCAGCGCTGCGGCATGTCCTTGTCGGTGTAGCACAGGCTCACCGTCGCATCCTCCGGGATGGGCGGCATGCTGTCGTTCCAGGCCTCCCAGTCCGTGAGCATGGCCTGCAGGCGCTCGGGCTGGATCGGCGCGAGGTTG
>JASLFM010000275.1 GCA_030150585.1 Acidovorax sp. | reverse complement strand
TCGGGGCTGCAACTGCGCCAGCGTAGATTCCACCAACGCTGCGGCGGATCCTTGGGGCTCCGTGCAGCGCTGCGCCAGAGAGTCTGGGGCATGCGTGGCGTCGCTTGGCACGAGCACGCAGATGTCGATCACGCCCATCATCGGTGCTAGCAGCATGGGGCCTGCGGGCTTGGCGGAGGCGGGCAGGGCCTGGCGGAACCAAGCTGCTCCGGCGCAGCCAGCGGCGATGGCGC
Organism: Acidovorax sp.; assembly: GCA_030150585.1. Taxonomy (GTDB): domain Bacteria; phylum Pseudomonadota; class Gammaproteobacteria; order Burkholderiales; family Burkholderiaceae_C; genus JASLFM01. Next base: position 2,364 of record JASLFM010000275.1, on the reverse strand, counting down.
AGACCGCGGCCGTGAGGGTGAGCGCGGCGGTAATGCGGGAAGATGGGTTCATTGGAGGACTGTAAACTCTTGCCCTTCATCGTCGCGCACAGTTTAAGCCCATCCATGACCACACAGACATTGACCGCCCCGGTGGAGCCGCAGGGACTGGAGGTCGCCACGCGCCCCCGCCTGGGCGAACTGCTGGTGCAGGCCGGCAAGCTCAGTGCGCGCGACCTCGAGCGGGCCCTTTCCGCGCAGCAGGAGATGGGTGGCATGCTCGGGCGTGTGCTGGTGCGGCTGGGGCTGGTCTCTGAAATCGACGTGGCGCGCATCCTCGCGGGGCAGCTCGGTGTTGCTCTGGTACCCGCCGAGGGGTTTCCCGACCTCATGCCCGAGGTGGAAGGGCTGTTGCCTGAATTCCTGCACGCCAACGCCGTGTACCCGCTGCGTCTGGAAGGCCAGGAGCTCCATGTGGCCATGGCCGTGCCGCAGGACGCTTTTGTGGTCAAGGCCCTGCACTTGGCGACGGGCTGTGCCATCCGGCCGCATTTGGCGCTTGAGAGCGATATCGAGAAAGCGCTGGCCGAGCCGGTCGAGGAGGCGGCCGAGGGCGATGACGACGATGGTTTCGGCGACGGCCTGGACGGCGGTGACTTCGTCGAGCACCTCAAGGACCTGGCCAGCGAGGCGCCCGTCATCCGCCTCGTCAACACCATTATCGGTCGCGTGATCGACCTGCGCGCATCGGATATCCACCTCGAGCCGTTCGACGACGGCCTGCACGTGCGCTACCGCGTGGACGGCGTGATCCACCCCGGCGAACTCGTGCCGCCGCGTCTGTCGGCCGCCGTCAGCTCGCGCGTGAAGCTGCTGGCGCACCTCGATATCGCCGAGCGCCGCCTGCCGCAGGACGGCCGCATCAAGACCCGGGTGAAAGGCCGTGAGCTGGACCTTCGCGTCTCCACCGTGCCCACGGTGCACGGCGAAAGCGTGGTCATGCGCGTGCTGGACCGTGCCAGCGTGCGCCTCAACCTCGACACCATGGGCTTCGAGCAGGACACCCTGGCGCGCTTCAACGCCCTGCTGGCGCGGCCCCATGGCATCCTGCTGGTGACCGGCCCCACGGGTTCGGGCAAGACCACCACGCTGTACGCCGCGCTGTCGAAGATCGACGCGCAGGCCAACAAGATCATCACCGTGGAGGACCCGGTCGAGTACCAGCTCGAGGGCATCAACCAGATCCAGGTGCACCCTCAGATCAACCTGACGTTCGCGAACGCCCTGCGCTCCATCCTGCGCCAGGACCCGGACATCATCATGATCGGCGAAATGCGCGATGGTGAGACCGCGCAGATCGCCGTGCAGTCCGCCCTTACGGGCCACCTCGTGCTCTCCACCCTGCACACCAACACCGCAGCGGGCGCGGTGATCCGCATGCAGGACATGGGGGTGGAGAGTTACCTCATTACTTCGTCGGTCAACGGCGTGCTCGCGCAGCGCCTTGTGCGCACGCTCTGCGGGCACTGCAAGGAGGCCTACGAGCCCGGCCCCGAAGTGCGCCAGAGCACAGGCCTGGCGCGCTTCTGCCCGCCCGAGAGGCCGATCTACCGGGCCGTGGGCTGCGAGCACTGCCGGCAGTCGGGCTACCGGGGGCGAACGGGCATCCATGAACTCTTCGTGCTCGACGAGCCCATGCGCCGCGCCATCATCGAAGGCCGCGACGCCAATGCGCTCAACACCATCGCGGCCCAGGGCGGCATGCTGAGCCTGTTCGAGGATGGCCTGCGCAAGGTCGCGGCGGGCGCGACCACGCTCGACGAACTCGCGCGTGTGACGCAGGACCAGTCCGATGCCTGATTACGTCTGGCGGGCCGCCACGGCGGCGGGCAAGGTCGAGGAGGGACGTCTGTCGGCGCCCAGCAGTGCCGCGGCCCTCAAGCAGTTGCGCGACCAGGGGCTGACGCCGCTGCGCATCGATGATGCAGCCACCGCGGCGGCTGCGGGTGTGGCGGTTGGCACGGCCAAGGTGCCAGGGGGCGATGGGTTGGCGCCCTCCAAGACGCGCCAGTCCAAGGGGGAGGTCAACGACGCCGATGTGCTGGCGCTGACTTCGGAACTGGCGATCATGCTGCGCGCGGGCCTTGCGCTCGACAACGCCTTGCGCGTGCTCATCGACATGAGCCACAAGCCCAGCGTCGCCGCGCTGGTGCAAGGCATCCTCGACGCGGTCAAGGGCGGCACGCCGCTCTCCCGCGCACTGGCCGCGCACCGCGACCTGTTCAGTGACTTCTACATCAACATGGTGCGCTCGGGCGAGGTCAGCGGCCAGATGTCGGCCGTGCTGGACCGCCTGGTCGAGCACATGGAGCGCCAGCGCGCGCT
>JASLFM010000179.1 GCA_030150585.1 Acidovorax sp. | reverse complement strand
GGCGGCTGCGGGGGCTAAGGCACCTGCACCGTCACGGTGGCGGAGCGGGGTCCCTCATGGCCCCCCGCATCCACCACGCTGACCTGGTAGCCGTGGCTGCCGCTGGGCGCGGTGGTGTCGACGTAGCGCGGGTCGTCGGTGGTGGCGATGGCCGTGCCGTCGCGGTAGAGCCGATACTGGGCGGCGCCCGCGATGAAGGATTGCTTGACGGCCTGCATCTGGGGGTTGGCGTTCGTTCCGGGCAGGTAGCCGTAGTTCACCGTCCACACCAAGGTGCCGCCCAGGCCCTGTTCACGCACCCATTTGCCCTTCTCCTGGATGGAGCGTTCGTCCTCGTAGCTCAGGTAGGTGACCGGTGTGTCGGGGCCGCGGTTCCAGGGCTGGGTGTAGGTGATGTAGCTTTGCTTGGCGACGTCGTCCCAGTGGTAGGTGGCGCCGGGCTGGCCGAAGGCGTTGTCGTTCACGAGGCGCTGGGTGTTGTTCTCCCAGTCGCCGTTGTTCATCCAGCCCTGCATGCCTTGCAGGCTCTGGCGCGGGCCGGTCACGGGGCGGTTGTAGTACGCGCCGTACAGGCCGATGCCGATGCCCAGTTTGGCGCGCGGCACGCCCGCGTTCAGGTAGGCCTGCACCGTCGATTCGATGGAAGTGGGGTGTTGCACATCCGCGCCGAACAGCGGCGAGTGGTGCCACGACAGCCAGCCCCAGTCGCCCGCCATGCTGTAGGTCATGAGGTTGAAGCGGTCCACGGCGGCGGCCACTTCGGCATGCCAGGGGGTGATATCCGGCTGGTTCTGGTTGACCCAGAAGCCGGGCCAGCTGATCTCCAGCGGCGTGGCCTGGTAGCGCGGGCGCTGGGCGGCCGCAGTGCGCAGCTCGCGCAGCAGCGCCAGCGCCTGGGTGCGGGCGGCGGGGGTGTCGAGGTTTTCCTCCCAGTCGATGTCCACGCCGTCGTAGTTCTTCTGCACGGCCTTGTCCAGGATGGCCTGGATGAAGCGCGCGCGCACCGCGGCGTTGGCCGTGGCGGCGATGAAACCGGGGCCGTCGCTGTCGCCGCCGACCATCATCACGGCCTTCACGCCCGCCGCGTGGGCCTTGGCGATCAGGGTGTTCTCCACCTCGGCGTGCGCACCGCCCGCGCCTTCGAGCAGGTCGCCTGCCTTGCCGCCAGGCAGCGAGCCCAGCGCGGGTGCATAGCGGCCGAAGACGAAGTGCGTCATGGTGGACATGTCCACGGCCTCGGGCGGGTAGGTCTCCCAGAACCAGCCCGCGTAGTAGCCGTTGACCCACTTGCGGCCCTGGGGCGAGGCGTTCCAGGCCAGGCGCACGCCGCCGGGAACGACGGTGGCGCTCAGGCCATCGCCCTGCGGCGGCGGATCCTGCGGATCGGGCTGCTTGGCGCGCACCGTGACGGTGGCCGACGCGCTGGCCGTGGCCCCCGCTGCGTTGCGGCAGGCGAGGCCGTAGGTGGCCGTGGCGGCGGGGCGCACGTTGGTGCTGCCGTTGGCGGCCTGCGCGCCGCTCCACCCGCCGCTGGCGGTGCAGGCCGTGGTGTTTTCGGTGCTCCAGGTGAGGATGCTGGTGCCGCCCGCGTCGATGGCGGCGGGCTGCGCGGTGAAGGCGGCGATGCGCGGAGCGGGAGGAGGAGGTGGCGGGTCGGCGGGCTTGGCGCCTTCGATGAAGAGCTGCGCCAGCCCTTCGCCGCCGCCCTCGAAGTACTCCATGCGCACCGTGTGCGTGCCCGCCTTCAGCTGCACCTGGGCCGTGTCCATGGTGATGCCGTGGCGCGTCCAGTTGTCGATGACGCGCTTGCCGTTCACGAACACCCGCACGCCGTCGTCGGTGTAGGTGGTGAGCTTGGCGGTGCCCGCGTTGAAGGGCAGGCTGGCCGTCCAGCGTGCCGAGAACGCGTCCACCGGCAGCCGCGGGTCGGGGCTGCCCGTCATCCAGTAATAGTCGATGGGGCCTGTCTCGCAGCGCATGAGCACAGGCGTGCCCGCGAGCTTGATGTTGGGAAAGTACTCGGCCAGCCACTGGCCCGAAGGGCATTCGAGCGCGAAGGCCTGCGTGCCCGCCAGCAGGAGCGAGGCGGCCAGCGCGCGGGGCGCCATCGGGGAGCGAGTGAGGTTTTTCATGGTGTTTCGGGTGGCGAGAAAGGGAGGATGCGGGGCGCGCAGGCGCTGGGCAAAAAGGAAATTCTGGGAAAAGCGCCGCAGGCTGGGAACTGCCGGCCGGCGCGTTTTCACAGCCGACTGGCTGGAGGTGCAGGGCCTGGCCGGGTCATGCCGGGGCGGGCATTTCGGCGGCCGCCAGGGCGCCGAAGAGCTGGGTCCAGTCGCGCTGGCTGAGGTGCGGCTGCACCGCGTCGAGCACGGCGGCCAGCACGGGTACCGGGGCTGCGGCCTGCATGCCGCACAGCAGCGCGGCGCGTTCGGCGGGGGCCATGGCCGGCACCATCCAGCGCATGAACAGCAGGTGCTGCGAGGGCGGGAGCGAGGCCGCGATGCGCCCTTCCAGCGCTTGCAGCTCCTCGTCGCTGTAGCAGGCCCACAGCACCGGGTTGTGCTCCACCTCCTCGGCGTGCATGTGCACGAAGTTCTCGGCCACGAACAGCGCCAGCTTGCGGTACAGCGCTTGCGCGGCGCCCGGGTCTGTAGGCAATGT
>JASLFM010000144.1 GCA_030150585.1 Acidovorax sp. | reverse complement strand
CTATGGTGTGGCCCGCACCCAGGCCAGCAACGCGGCGCTGCTGATCAGCCTGTGCGTGGTGTTCACACCGCTGGCGGAGTGGGCCTTGCTGGGCCGGCGGCCCGCGCGCGTGGTGTGGGGCTGCGCGGCCGTTTCACTGCTTGGGGCGCTGCTGCTGGCGGGCGGCTGGCAGGGGCGCTTTGGCATGGGGGATGCGCTGATGCTCGCCGCCGCCGCGCTGCGCGCGGTGATCGCCTGTTCCACGGCCCACTTCCAGCGCCGCAAGGAAGGTGAAGGGGGCGTGCCGGTGCTGCTGCTCACCACGGTGCAATCGGCGGTGGTGGGGCTGGGCAGCCTGTTGCTTGCACTGGCGTTGCCGGGCGGCCTGCCGCCCTTGCCCACGGCGGGTGCATTCTGGGCCGCGAGCCTGTACCTCGTGCTGGGCTGCACGGTGTTCGCCTTCGTGGTGCAGAACTGGGCGCTGCGGCGCGGCACGCCGAGCCGCGTGGGGCTGCTCATGGGCACCGAGCCCGCCTGGGGCGCGCTGTTCGCTGTGGCGTGGCTGGGCGAGCGCATGGAGCCCGGGGTCTGGGCGGGCGGTGCGCTGATCGTGGCTGCCGCGCTGTGGATGCTTCGCTCCCGCTGAGCGCAGGTTCTGACACAGCGGTGTCATGCGCCCTGGGCATCGTGGCGGCTTTCGTTCCGACCCGAGACCCTCGCATGCTCTCCATGAACCGCATCGCCGCCTGCGCGGCCCTGGCCTGCGCCGCCCTGTCCCCTGCCCACGCGCAGCAGGCTTATCCCGCCACGCTCGCAGGCCACGCCGTGCTGCCCGCGCAGACCTTCATCCCCGCGCCCAAGGATGCGCCCGCTGACCTGCAGACCAGCGGCAAATTCACCACGGCCCGGCGCGTGGACCTGCTGGGCAGCGTGGAGGGCCTGTCGGCGGGCCGGCCCACGGGCGTGTCGCTGCCGTTCAAGGGCCAGCCCATCCAGGGCCACTCGGGCATCAAGCGCATGGCCGACGGTTCGTTCTGGATCCTCACCGACAACGGCGCGGGCGCCAAGGCCAACTCGCCCGACTTCATGCTCTACCTGAACCACTACACCGTGGATTTCAAGAGCGGCCAATTCCAGCGCAAGAAGACCGTGTTCCTGCACGACCCCGACAAGAAGGTGCCGTTCCGCATCGCCCAGGAGGGCAGCAAGCAGCGCTACCTCACGGGCTCGGACTTCGACCCCGAGAGCTTCCAGTTCGCGGGCGGCGCGCTCTGGATCGGCGAGGAGTTCGGCCCCTACCTCATCAAGGCCGACCTGAACGGCAAGGTGCTCGCGGTGTTCGAAACCCAGGTGGACGGCAAGGTGGTGCGCTCGCCCGACCACCCCGCCATCACCACGGCCGGCGCACCCGACGCCAAGGCGCCCGCGTTCCAGATCAAGCGCTCCAAGGGCTTCGAGGGCATGGCGTCGAGCAAGGACGGCAGCAAGCTCTATGCGCTGCTCGAAGGCCCGGTGTGGAACGAGGACGCCAAGGCCTACGAGGCCGTGGACGGCAAGCAGTACCTGCGCGTGCTCGAATTCGACGTGAAGAGCGAGCAATGGACGGGCCGCCACTGGAAGTACGTGCTGGAGGCCAACCACCATGCCATCGGCGACTTCAACATGATCGACGGCACCACGGGCCTCATCATCGAGCGCGACAACGGCGAAGGCACCGCCGACAAGGCCTGCCCCGCGGGCGAGAAGCGCACGAACTGCTTCCACGACCTCGCGAAGTTCAAGCGCATCTACAAGGTCGAGCTGACCGACGCCAACGCGGGCGGCGAAGCGCGCAAGATCGGCTACATCGACCTGATGGCCATCCAGGACCCGCAGCGCCTCGCGCGCAAGCCGCTCAACGACGGCGTGCTCACCTTCCCGTTCTTCACGATCGAGAACGTGGACGTGGTGGACGGCTCGCACATCGTGGTGGGCAACGACAACAACCTGCCCTTCAGCTCCAGCCGCGAGCCCAACAAGGCGGACGACAACGAGCTGGTGCTGCTCGAAGTGGGCGAATTCCTGCGCGCGCGCTGACGCGGGTTCGGGTGGCAGAATCGGGGTGGTTACCGCCCCTTTTCTGCATCATGTTCACAGGCATCGTCCAAGCCACGGCGGGCATCGCCGCCATCCACGACCGCGCGGGCCTGCGCACCTTCACGCTAGAGTTTCCCGAGGGCTTCTGCGCAGACCTCGCCATTGGTGCCAGCGTCTCCACCGATGGCGTGTGCCTCACGGTGACCGAGATTCTCTCGCCCACGCAGGCCGTGTTCGACGTGATGCAGCAGAGCCTGAACATCACCACGCTGGGCCGCCTGCGCGAGGGCGACCGCGTGAACGTGGAGCGCGCAGCCAAGGACGGCGCCGAGATCGGTGGCCATCCGCTGTCCGGCCATGTCGACTTCACGGGCACGCTGGTGCAGCGCCGCGAGTTCGACAACAACCTCGTGTGGCGCGTGGCCGTGCCCGAGCCGTTCCGCCGCTACGTCTTCGCCAAGGGTTACATCGCCATCCACGGCGCCAGCCTCACGGTGGCCGAGGTGAACCGGCAGGAAGGCTGGTTCGAGGTCTGGCTCATCCCCGAGACGCGCCGCGCAACGGTGTTCGAGGCTAAGCAGGTGGGCGACGCGCTCAACATCGAGATCGAGCGCAGCACCCAGGTGGTGGTGGACACCGTGCGCGAGGCCGTGCAGGAGAGCCTGGGGCGCCTTGCGCCCGTGCTGGAAGCCCTGCTGAAGGAAAAGGGCCTGTCGCTCGACGACTTCGTGCAACCGCACCCGCTGCCCAAGCCTTGAACGGGCAGATCCGCCCCCTCGAGCCGCGCGACCTGCCGGGCCTGCTGGCCGTGCAGCTTGCTTGCTATGGCGAGGGTTTCGTCGAGAGCGCCGACGTTTTCGCTCGGCGGCTGGCCAGTCCTGCGAACTGCTCGCTGGCCGTGGAACAGGGCGGCCGCGTGGTGGCCTACCTGGCGGCCTACCGCTCCCTGCTGGGCAAGGTCACGCCGCTGCACGGCGACTTCGAGGCCGTGTCCGCGCCCGACACGCTCTACCTGCACGACATGGCCGTGCTGCCCGCCTGCGCGGGCCAGGGCCTGGCGCGCGCCCTGCTCGCGCCGCTGCTGCAGTGCGCGCGGGCCGAGGGGCTGGGCCACAGTGCCCTGGTGGCCGTGCAGGGTGCGCAGGGCTACTGGGTACGCCACGGCTACGTGCCCTGGGCCCTGCACGATGCGGCGCAGCGGCAGCGCCTCGCGGGCTACGGCGCGGATGCTGTCTATATGGCGCAGCGCATCAGCCCGTGCTGATGGACCCCGCCTCCGCGCCCTCGGCCACGATCCATGCGCGAAAGCGCCGCAGCGCCGGGTCGATCAGCGCCTCGGGCCGGTAGACGAGGCGATAGGCTAGCGGCGCCTGCGCGGGCGGCGCCTGCACGCCGACCAGGGCGCGGGTGGCCAGTTCGCGCGCCACCAGCGCGCGCCGCACGAGGGCGAAGCCGCGCCCCGCCACGGCCGCCTCGATGGCGCCGTGGGTACCGTCGAACACCACGCCCTGCCCGCAGTCCACCCCGCCCAGGCCCTGGGCCTGGCACCACAGGCGCCAGTCGTCGCGAAATTCGTCGTGCAGCAGCAGTGGGCCTGCGAGATCCTCCATCCGCGCGGCCTCGCGCGGCGCCACGAGGCGCGGGCTGCACACGGGAACCAGGTCATCGCCCAGCAGCCATTCGGCCTGCAGGCCCGGGTAGTGGCCCAGGCCATGGCGCACGGCGAAGTGCATGTCCTCGGCCAGCAGGTCCACCTTGCGGTAGGTGCTGTTCACATGCACGTCGAGCGCGGGCGCCTGCTGCAGAAAGTGCTGCAGGCGCGGCACCAGCCACTGCGCGGCGAAGCTGGGGGTGCAGCTCACGCGCACCACGCGCCGCGCGCCCGCCGCCAGGCGCGCCGTGGCATGGCCGATGGTGGCCAGGGCCTCGCCGCAGGCCGCCTGGTAGTCCAGGCCCGCGGGCGTGAGCGCGAGCCCGCGCGGCAGCCGCTCGAACAGCGCGCAGCCCAGGAAGGATTCGAGCCGACGCACCTGCTGCGACACCGCCCCCGGCGTGACGTGCAGCTCGCGCGCGGCCTCGCGCACGCTGCGGTGGCGGGCCGTGGCCTCGAAGAAGCGCACGGCGATCAAGGGTGGGAGTTTCATGTGGCAACTGTGCAGTACAGCTAAACGGTTGTAGAGGATAAATCGTTTGCCAGCGCTGCACCGATTTCCAACAATGGTGCCAACCCCTCCCTCATCCTTTCATCGAGACCGCCATGCCATTACCCAGCCTCCTGCGCCTGTTCACCCTTGCGGCCCTGTGGGGCGGCAGCTTCCTCTTCCTGCGCGTGACCGCGCCCGTGCTCGGCGCCCTGCCCACGACCTTCGGGCGCGTGCTGCTCGGCGCGGCGGGGCTGGCGCTGCTGCTGGCCGTGCTGCGGCTGCGCCCGCGCTTCGAGGGCAAGCTCGTGGCCACGATGGCGCTGGGCGTGGTGAACTCGGGCGTGCCGTTCCTGATGTTCGCGTTCGCCGCGCGCAGCCTGCCCGCGGGCTACAGCGCCATCCTCAATGCGACCACGCCGCTCATGGGCGTGCTCATCGGCGCGCTGGCCTTCGGCGAGCGCATCACGGCCGCGCGTGCGGCGGGTGTGTGCCTGGGGCTGGCGGGTGTGGCCGTGCTGGCCCAGGCCGGGCCCGTGGCGCTCACGCCCGAGGTGCTGGGCGGCATCGCGGCCTGTCTCGTGGCCACGGCCTGCTATGGCGCGGCGGGTTTTCTCACGCGGCGCTGGATTACCGCGCGCGGCGGGCTCGACGCGCGCACCGTCGCGCTGGGCAGCCAGATCGGCGCAGTGCTGGTGCTCGTGCCCTTCGTGGGCTGGGAGCTGTGGCGCACGCCAGCCGCGCCCGCCGCGTGGGCGGCCGCGCCGCCAGTGGTGTGGGGCGCGCTGCTCGCGCTGGGCCTGGCCTGCACGGCGCTGGCCTATGTGCTGTACTTCCGCCTGATCGCGGACGTGGGGCCCATGAAGGCGCTCACCGTGACCTTTCTGATCCCGCTGTTCGGCGTGGCCTGGGGCTGGCTGCTGCTGGGCGAGCGCGCGGGCCTGGCCCATGCCGCGGGCGGCGGACTCATCGCCCTGGCGCTGTGGCTGGTGCTGCGGCCCGTGCCGCCTGCGGCACCGGCGCCCGCCGTGCAGGGCGCGCGCCCGTGACGGGATGCGCGGCGGGGACTGTCATCCTTCCTCGCCATAATGCCCGCCATGCCAAACCGCTGGAAACCCAACGTCACCGTGGCCGCCATCGTGGAGCAGGAGGGCCGCTTCCTGCTCATCGAGGAAGACACCGCCGATGGCCTGCGCCTGAACAACCCGGCGGGGCACCTCGATCCGGGCGAGTCGCCCATTGCCGCCTGCACCCGCGAAACGCTGGAGGAGTCGGGCTACGACTTCGAGCCCACGGCGCTGGTGGGCGTGTACCTCAACCGCTTCACCCGCACGCGCACGGGTGACGACATCACCTACATGCGCTTCGCGTTCACGGGCAAGCTGGGCGCGCACCACGCCTGGCGCAGCCTGGACGACGGCATCGTGCGCACCGTGTGGATGACGCTGGCCGAGCTGCGCGCCAGCGCCGACCGGCACCGCAGCCCGCTGGTGCTGCGCTGCGTGGAGGACTACCTGGCGGGCCGGCGCATGCCGCTCGACTTCATCCACACCGACGCGAGCGTGCTGCAAGCGCCGGGCTGATCACTGCGCGGTGATTTTCCGCTCGCGCACGATCGTGCCCCACTGGTCGTATTCCTTCTTCATGAAGGCGGCGAACTCCTTGCGCGTGGTGGGCTGGGGCGACAGGCCGTGCTTGGTCAGGGCCTCCTTCACGCCAGGGTCGTTGAGCACTTTCACGATCTCCTGGTTCCAGCGGTCCAGTAGCGGCGCGGGCGTCTTGGCCGAGGCCACGAAGGCGTACCAGTTGAGCGCCTCGAAGCCGGGGAAGCCCGATTCCGCCACCGTGGGGATGTTCGGCAGGTAGGCCGGCCGCGTCAGGCCCGTGGTGGCCAGCGGAATCAGCTTGCCGGCCTCCACGTGCGGCAGGGCCGTGGGCGGCGCGGCGAAGTAGCTCGTCACGCGCTCGCCCAGCAGGTCCTGCAGCGCGGGTGCGCCGCCCTTGTAGGGCACGTGCACCATGTCGATGCCCGCGCGCTGATTGAACAGCTCGCCCGCCAGGTGCGAGGCCGAGCCCGCGCCCGTGGAGGCGAAGTCCACGCTACCGGGCTTCTTCTTCGAGAGCTGCACGAACTCGGCCAGCGTCTTCACGCCCGCGCCCTTGTGCACCACGAGCACATTGGGAAAGTACACGCCGCCTGAGATGGGCGCGAGGTCCTTGAACGGGTCGTAGGCCAGCTTCATGAGGTGCGGCGCGATGGTCAGCGGCCCCACCGAGCCGAGCAGCAGCACCGAGCCGTCCGCCGGACCCGCCGCCACCTGCTGGTGGGCCACGTTGCCGCCCGCGCCGCCCTTGTTCTCCACCACCACGGACTGGCCGATGTTGTCGCCCAGTTTCTTGGCGATGATGCGCGCGGCCGCGTCGGCGGCGCCGCCGGCCGCAAAGCCCACGACCAGTGTGACGGGCTTGGACGGCGGAAAGCTCTGCGCCAGCGCGGTGCTGG
>JASLFM010000124.1 GCA_030150585.1 Acidovorax sp. | reverse complement strand
CGAGATGCCGCGCTGCTTCTCGATCTCCATCCAGTCTGAAGTCGCATGGCGGCTGGCCTTGCGGCCCTTCACGGCGCCGGCGATCTGGATCGCGCCCGAGAACAGCAGCAGCTTTTCCGTCAGCGTGGTCTTGCCCGCGTCGGGGTGGGAGATGATGGCAAAGGTCCGGCGGCGCCGGGTTTCTGGGGCGTACGACACAGTGGCTTCGGGTGAGGTGCCGGCGCGGCAGGCCGCGGGGCGGAAGAAAAGGCAGGAAGGGGCATCGGGGCCGCTCCCGGAGATAGGGGCGATTTTACGGGCATGGATGGGCGCGGGGCGATCGGTATAATTCGCGCTTTCCGAGGAGCGTTGCAGCGCCCCCTGCACAGCGGGGCGCGAGGCTCGGATTCTTTGCATTCGCAACGACGCTCGCCCACGCTTCCTGAGTGCGGTGAGTCTTCCCCCGAGGCGTGGTTTTTTCAGCATCCGATTTGGAGAAACCCATGAGCGCTGTTCTCAAGACCCCCGCCGATTCCGCAATCGCCGACATTGCCCTTGCCGCCTGGGGCCGCAAGGAAATCGCCATTGCCGAAACCGAAATGCCTGGCCTGATGGCCATCCGCGAGGAGTTCGCCGCGTCGCAGCCGCTCAAGGGCGCGCGCATTACGGGCTCGCTGCACATGACCATCCAGACCGCCGTGCTGATCGAAACGCTCAAGGCCCTGGGCGCCGACGTGCGCTGGGCCTCGTGCAACATCTTCTCCACGCAGGACCACGCCGCCGCCGCCATTGCGGCGGGCGGCACGCCGGTGTTCGCCATCAAGGGCGAGTCGCTGGAGGACTACTGGGACTACACGCACCGCATCTTCGAGTTCGGCAGCAAGGGCCCGAACATGATCCTCGACGACGGCGGCGACGCCACGCTGCTCATGCACCTGGGCCAGCGCGCGGAAAAGGATGCATCGGTGCTTGCCAACCCCGGCAGCGAGGAAGAGCGCATCCTGTTTGCCGCGATCAAGGCCAAGCTCGCGCAGGATGCGACCTGGTACACCCGCATGAGCGCTGAAATCATTGGCGTGACGGAAGAAACGACCACGGGCGTGCACCGACTCAATGAAATGTCCGCCAAGGGCACGCTGCTGTTCCGCGCGATCAACGTGAACGACTCGGTCACCAAGTCCAAGTTCGACAACCTCTATGGCTGCCGCGAGTCGCTGGTGGACGGCATCAAGCGCGCCACCGACGTGATGATCGCAGGCAAGGTGGCCGTGGTGGCAGGTTACGGTGATGTGGGCAAGGGCTGCGCCCAGGCCCTGGCCGCGCTGCGCGCCCAGGTGTGGGTGACCGAAATCGACCCCATCAACGCTCTGCAGGCCGCGATGGAGGGCTTCAAGGTCGTCACCATGGAATACGCCGCCGACAAGGCCGACATCTTCGTGACCACCACGGGCAACAAGGACGTGATCCGCCACGAGCACATGGCGGCGATGAAGAACGAGGCCATCGTCTGCAACATTGGCCACTTCGACAACGAGATCGACGTGGCATCGCTCGAGAAGTACCGCTGGGAAGAGGTGAAGCCCCAGGTCGACCACGTGATCTTCCCCGACGGCAAGCGCATCACGCTGCTGGCCAAGGGCCGCCTCGTGAACCTGGGCTGCGCCACGGGCCACCCGAGCTTCGTCATGAGCAGCAGCTTTGCCAACCAGACCATCGCGCAGATTGAGCTCTTCACCAAGCCCGACGCGTACCAGCCCGGCAAAGTCTACGTGTTGCCCAAGGTGCTGGACGAGAAGGTCGCGCGCCTGCACCTCAAAAAGGTCGGCGCCCAGCTCACCGAGCTGACCGACGCGCAGGCCGCCTACATCGGCGTGAAGAAGGAAGGGCCTTACAAGCCCGACACCTACCGCTACTGATGCGCGCGGACGTCTTTCTGGTGGAGCGTGGCCATGCCGCCACGCGGTCCCAGGCCCAGCGCCTGATCGCCTCGGGCGTGCAGTGGCGTTTGGCGCCCACGCTGCCCTGGAACAGGGTCGCCAAGAACGGCGATGACATCCCGGCGCCCGCCGAGGTGCAGTTGCTCGACGCGGCCGAGGCCAAGTACATCTCACGCGGTGGGCTCAAGCTCGAGGGGGCACTGGCCGCCGCGGGCTTGTCGGTGACGGGGTTGCGCTGCCTTGACGTGGGGCAGAGCACGGGTGGCTTCACCGACTGCCTGCTGGCGCACGGCGCCGCGCAGGTGATCGGCGTGGATGTGGGCCATGGCCAACTGCACGAGCGCCTGCGCAGCGACCCGCGCGTGGTCTGCGTGGAGGGGCTGAATGCGCGCCACCTCACGCCCGACGCGCTTGTCGAGGCCTGCGAGGAGGCGCTGTCCGAGCGCGTCGAGGCCGAGCCCGAGGACAACGAGACCCAGCCCGTGGCCCCCTACGCCTGGATGCGCAACGGAGGCATGGTCGATGGCGACTACGACGACAGCGACGATGCCAAGGAGCAGGACGTGGAGGCCTTCAAGGCCGAGCGCGCGGCCAAGGACAAGGCGCGTGCCGAAGGTTCGCTGCCCACCGTGCGCCAGCGCCGCGCGGGCTATGAGGACGCGGACATCACGCCCGCGTTCGATCTCGTCACGGGGGACCTGTCCTTCATCTCGCTCACGCTGGTACTGCCTGCGCTGGTGCCGCTGGTGAAAGAAGGCGGCACGCTGCTCATGCTGGTCAAGCCGCAATTCGAACTGCAGCCGGGCCAGGTGGGCAAGGGCGGCATCGTGCGCGATGAGAGCCTGTACCCCTTGGTCGAACAGCGCATCCGCGCATGCTGCGCCGAGCTGGGCCTGCACGTGGTGGCCTGGATGGCCAGCCCCATCGAGGGCGGCGACGGCAACCGCGAGTTCTTCATTCATGCAAGGAGGGCGGCATGAGCCTCCCGGTCAGTTTCGAATTCTTCCCGCCCAAGACGCCCGAGGGCGCCGACAAGCTGCGTGCCGTGCGCCAGCAGCTCTATGCGAAGCGGCCGGAGTTCTGCTCGGTGACCTACGGCGCGGGCGGCTCCACGCAGGCGGGCACCTTCGGCACCGTGCGCGAGATCCTCGCCGAGGGCATGTGTGCGGCCTCGCACTTCTCGTGCATTGGTGCCACCAAGGACGGTGTGCGCGCGCAGCTGGCCGAGCTGAAGGCCATGGGCGTGAAGCGCCTCGTGGCGCTGCGCGGCGACCTGCCCAGCGGCTACGGCATCGGCGGCGAATTCCACTACGCGAGCGACCTCGTGGCCTTCATCCGGGCCGAGACAGGGCGTGACTTCCACATCGAGGTAGCGGCCTATCCCGAGGTCCATCCGCAGGCCCGCTCGCCCGAGGCCGATCTGCAGGCCTTCGCGGCCAAGGTGCGCGCGGGGGCCGATTCGGCCATCACGCAGTACTTCTTCAATGCCGATGCGTACCTGCGCTTCGTGGAGGATGTGCGCCGCCTGGGACTCGACATACCCGTGGTGCCCGGCATCATGCCGATCACGGGGGCCTCGCAGCTCATGCGCTTCTCGGATGCCTGCGGCGCCGAGATCCCGCGCTGGATCCGCCTGCGCCTCTCGGGCTTCGGCGACGACACGGCCAGCATCCGCGCCTTCGGCCTCGACGTGGTCGCCACACTGTGCGAGCAACTGCGCCGAGCGGGTGCGCCGGGCCTGCACTTTTACACGATGAACCAAAGCGCGGCCACGCTTGCGCTGTGCGAGCGGCTGGGGTTGTAGCCGCGCCGCGGTCCGGTAACATGC
>JASLFM010000048.1 GCA_030150585.1 Acidovorax sp. | reverse complement strand
AGGCCGCGGAACAGCCACTCGCCCTTTTCGTACAGCACGTTGAAGCTGTAGCGGTAGGCGCGGCCCACATAGTCGTTGCTGACCATGGGGAACTCGGTGATCTCGTCGTCGATCTGCTCCTCGCGCGTCTCGCCGGTCTTGAGGTTGAAGCGCCAGCGGTACATCAGCGTGGGGTTGTTGTGCTTGTCCAGGTGGGCGCGGATCTTGTCGTAGGCCGCCTGGCGGCCTTCGGACATGGACTGGCCGACGTTGGGCTTGTGCGGGTTGGGCATGATGCAGCCGTCCATCACCACCTCGTCGCCGTCCTCGTAGCAGTTGGCCAGGTGCAGGATGTGGCAGGGCGTGCCTTCGAACCAGCGCACCGAGGCCGAATCGCCGTGGCGCGGCAGGATGCCGAAGCGCGCAGGCTGGTCGCGAAAGAACCGCATCTTGCGCTCACCCTTGGCCAGCAGCTCGGGGTCGAAGTGGAACGGCAGGTCGTGCAGGATGGTGAAGTTCTTGGTGATGCCCAGGTCGTGCGGCCAGCGCGCGCCGGGCAGCTCGATGGGCACGTAGTGCACCAGGCGGTTGTTGCGGTCGATCACGCCGTAGTTCATGTACGGCGGCTTTTCCGGGTAGTTGAAGAACATCATCTCGCCCGTGGCCGGATCGACCTTGTAGTGCGAGGCCACGCCGTCGGCGACGAAACGCGCCCAGTCGGCGTCGGGGCCCAGGGTTTCGAGCGTGATCGGGTCCAGGCGCCAGGGCTCGCTGCCCTGCGACATGGTGGCCAGCAGCTTGCCCGCATGGATCTTCACGTCGGTGCCGGCGTTGTCCTTCATCGCGCCCATCGAGCCCCAGCCGCGGCGCGCCTGCAGCTGCGGCGAGAGGATGCCGGGCCACAGCGAGCGACCCGCGGCCTGCTCGGCCAGAAAGCCCGTGGTCTGCACGAAGCGGTTGCGGTAGGTGGCGCGGCCGTCCTCGAAGTGCATGGAGTGCAGCATGCCGTCGCCGTCGAACGGGTGGTAGATACCCAGCGACTCATGCACCTGGTTGTGCGTGTTGCGCACGTAGATGCCGTGCAGGTCCTTGGGGATCTCGCCGATCACCTGCATGCTGTCGGTGTCGGCCACCCATTCCTCCATCGCCGGCGTGAACGGGCCGCGCAGGAAAGGGTGGTCGTTGTCGGGCGCAATCGTGGACTGGTAGGTATGGAGAATTTTCTGCATGGAATCTCTGCCAAAAGAAGGTGGTGCGGAAAGGGGAAGGCGCGCGGCTCAATCGAGCTTGACGGCGCCCGACTTCAGCAGCTCGCCGTAGCGCTTGGTGCTGTCTTGCACGGTCTTGCGGAACTGTGCGGGCTGGTTGCCCACCGGCTGGTAGCCCATGTCGGAGAGCTTCTGGTGGACGGCGGGCGACTGAAGGGCGCGCACGAACGCCTCGTTGAGCCTGGCCATGATCGGCGCGGGCGTGCCCTTGGCGGCCACATAGCCGACCCAGCCGTCCGAAGCGAAGTCCACCCCAGACTCCTTGAACGTGGGAACGTCGGGCAGGGAACGCACGCGCTGTTTGGCCGTCACGGCCAGGGCAGTGACCTGGCCGCTGTCGATGAAGACCTTGCCCGCGTTGGATACCAGCGCGTATTGCAGCTGCCCCCCGGCAATGTCGTTGAGGATCTGCGCCTCGCCCGTGTAGGGCACCTGCTGGGCCTGGATGCCGAGCTTCTGCATCATCATCACGTTGTTGAAGTGAAAGCTCGTGCCGGTGCCCGGGATGCCGTAGTTCAACTTGCCGGGGTGCTTGCGGGCATAGTCCGTGAAATCCTTGAGCGTCTTGATGCCCAGCCTCTGGTCGACCACCAGGGTCAGAAACGTGTCCACCGCGATGGTGATGGGCTCGAACTGTTCCAGCGGCTTGATCTTGTAGTTGGGGTTGGTGAGCGGCAGCGTCACCATGGTGGCCGGCACCACCAAACCGATCGTGTAGCCATCCTTGGGCGCCTGCAGCATGGCCTGCAGCCCGATCTGCCCGCCGGCGCCGGGGCGGTTGTCCACCACGATGGGGGTGCCGAGCAGCCTGCCGACCTCATCGCCAATCAGGCGCGAGACGATGTCGGTCAGCCCACCGGCGGGGTACGGAACGATCAGCTTGATGGGGCGATCGGGCCACTCTCCCGCCATCGCGGGCAGTGCTGCACACATGGCAAAGGCAGCGGCAGACAGGCCGCGCAGCAGTTGTCTCTTGTTCATGGGAACTTTGGCGTTTTTTCGTTGGAGTACAGGGACACGGGGACGCTCAGCGCGTCGCCATCACGCGCTCACGGATGAAGCGCAGCAGGTGGTCATTGAAAAGCGCGTGCTGCTCTGCAAAGGCATAGTGGCCCGCATCGGGAATGCAGGCGTAATCGGCGTGGGGCACAAACTGGCTCTGCACGCTCTTCATGCCCTCCGGACGCCCCACCTTGTCATGCGCGCCAGCCAGCAGCAGCGCGGGCACGCGCAGGTTACGCAGGTTGTTTTCGCCGTCGTAGAGCGTGATGGCAGTGATGGCCGCGCAGAACGTGTCGGCGTCGGTGCCCAGTGCCACCTCCCGAACCAGGTCGACCATGGGGCCCTTGGAGCCAGGCGCGAACATGGAGTCGATCACGGCACCCGCGGTGTCGCGGAAGCTGTTGCCGGCCCGCAGCGGCTCCACGCGCTCGGCCAGGAAGGTCTTGCGGTCCTCGGGGCTCTTTTGCGAGAACGACCCCACCGTTGCGGAGATCACCACGCCGTGCACCTTGTCGGGCCGCGCGGCATAGACCGCGGGCGCCGTGATGCCGCCCATGCTGTGGCCGAGCACGATGTTGGTCGCCGTGCCGCAGCGGTCGATCAGACATGCGGCCGTCTCGCCCAGGCGCTCGATGTCCAGGCCTTCCTGCGGCAAGGGGCTGAGGCCGTAGCCAGGCGCGTCCCAGGCCACGACACGCAGGCCCTCGCGCACCAGTGTCGCGATCTCGTGACGGAAGTAGTCCTTGCTGCCATAGGCGCCATGCAGCAGGAACACGGTGGTATCGCCTGAACCGGCCACTTGGTAGTCGGGGAAGCGGTATGCAGTAGTCATCAGGGGAACTCCGGGGGGTTGCATCAAGTACGGCGGTCGCCGGGAGGCGCCTCGTTGGTTGCGCCAGATCAAACGCAGCAAATTCATTCTGTGGCCTACTTTGGAAGCTACAAAGTTGGACCCGCGCCTGTTC
The DNA here is from genome assembly GCA_030150585.1 of Acidovorax sp. Classification (GTDB taxonomy): domain Bacteria; phylum Pseudomonadota; class Gammaproteobacteria; order Burkholderiales; family Burkholderiaceae_C; genus JASLFM01. The sequence continues at coordinate 12,915 of JASLFM010000048.1, read as the reverse complement.
CATATGCCGGAACACGCCTGCGGTGCTTCCATCGTTCCCGCGCTGCGCCCCTCATCACGATTCCGGATAACGGAACTCGCGTCTTTCCCACACCCTCTTTCAGGCGCTTCTCTCCGACATTACCGTCCGCTTCTGGATGTGCAGGGTGATGGTCTTCGGCGATGAAGCGCATCGCCCTTACCTCGTCTTCCGGAGGCGTTATCCCAACGGCAAGGAGACGATTTGAACTATTTACCCAGCCCCCCCTCCCGCGCACTGAAGCTCTCTGTGTCCATGTGCCTCGCGGCCCTGGGCTGCGCCGCGCAGGCCCAATCGCAGGTGACGCTTTTCGGCGCCGTGGACCTCGGCGTGCGCACGGTGCGCAATGACGCGGGCACCCTCACCGGCATGTACAGTGGCAACAACTACACCTCGCGCCTGGGCTTCCGGGGCGAGGAGGACCTGGGCGGCGGCATGAAGGCCAGCTTCTGGCTGGAGAGCACGCTCAATGCAGACACAGGCACCATGCCCACCCCGTTCTTCGACCGGCGCAGCACGCTGTCGCTGTCAGGCCCCCTGGGCGAAGTGCGCCTGGGCCGCGATTACACGCCCGCGTTCCGCGGCTATGCCACGGCCGAGGTGTTCGACTTCGCCGGTGCGGCCAGCATGACCACGCTGTACAGCGGCACGGCCTCCACGGTGCTGAGCCGTGCGTTCAAGGGCAAAACGAGCAGCAACGGCCGCACCAACGGATCGATAGGCTACTTCACGCCCGACACGTTCGGAGGCTTCTATCTGAACGCCATGGTGTCGCGCAGCGGCAATGGCAGCAACTCCGGCGATTTCGACTACCGCGGCCTGCGCGTGGGCTACAACAAGGGCCCGCTGCACATCAACGCCTTCGCGGGCAGCACCGAGATCAAGCCCGCTGGCGACAATTACCACATCGGCGGCGCGGCTGGCGCCTACACGTTCAGCCTTGCGAAGGTCACCGCCGCGCTCGTGGACATGCGCTACCAGGACGCACGCCAAAAGAACTACACCCTGGGCCTCGTCGTGCCCGCGGGACGCCATGAGGTCAAGGCCGTCTGGCACCACATCGACCAGTCGGGACGGGCAGCCAATGGCGCCTCCATCGACGCCAATGACGCAGACCTGCTCGCCATTGGCTACGTGCACAACCTGTCCAAGCGCACCGCGTTGTACGGCACCCTGGTCTACCTGAAAAACAAGGGGCAGGCAGGCTTCGCCATCTCTGGGGCCTCTCCGGGCGCGCCAGCAGGAAGCGCCTCGCGCGGCGCAGAGTTCGGGATCCGCCACCTCTTCTGAAACGTCCGGCACAGGAAAAAGCCCTCGCTCGCGAGGGCTTTCTCATTGGCGCCGCCGCCTTGCCGGCAGCTGCGCCCGTCGGCCTGCCAGGGCGCAGAGCGCCAAGGTGACGCTGGGGCCCACGCTCATCTCGGAGCACTTTCCGCTCCTGCACGGGGGCATCGTCGGCACGCACCTGCATCGCCTTTCTGCGGCAGAAGGTCCACAGCCGCAGCGCAGGCACCGCCTCGTAAGGGGGGCTTGGCACCTGCGCCCCTTGTCAGGCAAATTCCTACAAGGCGCGCCGCGCAACCAGACACGTTGCGCAGCCAAACACCGACTTAATTTTTGATTGGCCCAAATTCACAATCCATTTCAACGGATCACGCAAAGCCTGCATGCAGCAGATGGAGCGGATCCCGCTCGAAAAGGATTGCACCATGACCAACGAACAACTGCTTGCCGAGATCCGCGAAGCCAACCTCACCTATCTGATGCTGGCCCAGACCCTGATCCGCCAGGACAAGGCCGAAGCCGTTTTCCGTCTGGGGCTGAACGAAGAAGCTGCCGATATTCTCGCATCGCTGTCCGCGGCACAAGTGCTCAAACTGGCCTCCCGCAACACCCTTCTTTGCAGCTTCCGCGTGGATGACAACCTGGTGTGGAGCCTGCTCACCAACCATACGCCGAAAAAGGTCGGCAACGAAGCCACCAACACGCTGCACGCCAACATTCTGATGGCCAGCCGCGTGTCCGAAGTGCTCTGAGCCGGGAGAAAACACCATGACCGCCGCACCCGTGAAAAGCGTCCTGAACGAATCCAAGCAGATCGAGCGCGCCGCCATGCTCATCGAGATGGGCGCACGCATGCAAGTGCTCGAATCGGAGACCACGCTGTCGTACGAGCGCCTGATCCGCCTGTACAAGGAGATCGCGGGCAAGTCGCCCTCCAAGGGCCAGCTGCCCTTCTCGACCGATTGGTTCCTGACCTGGCAGGAAAACATCCACAGCTCGCTGTTCCTCAACATCTACGAGTATCTCGCAAAGGGCGTGAACCTCGACTCCGTGGAACAGCTCACCAAGGCCTATCGCCTTTACAACGAGCAGATCGAAGCCGCCGGCCTGGAAGCGCTGCTCTCGTTCACCCGCGCCTGGCGTCTCGTGAAGTTCGTCGATGCGCAGATGCTCACGCGCACCAAGTGCTCGCAGTGCGGCGGCCAGTTCGTCACCGAGCCCTACGAGAACGCCCGCCACTACCAGTGCGGCCTGTGCAATCCGCCCGCACGCGCCGGCAAGAGCAAGAGCGCTGGCGCACTCATGCTGCACTGACCACTCATACGGTTTTGCACTCAATCGCATGACTGGGCGGGAAGCCGAAGACAGTGCTGTAGCACGGCAAGGCTAGGTGCCCCCGGCGAACCAACGACGTTGGGCGATTGAAGGCGAAGCCGTATCAGCGCCCCATCAGCAGCACGCGTACATTGCCATCCATCGGCACCGCGTAGTCGTAGGCGGCCAGCACCTCGTTGCCTGCGGGGCGCACGAGCTTGAGGCTGACGAACACCTGGTGGGCCGACACCGCATACGTCCCCACCACCGCGGCCTGCGCTTCATGCGCACGCCCCACGTCGCGCAAGTCGCGCGAGAGCAGCAGTTCGCCCTGCCCGGGCTGCATGGCGATGTTCTCGCGCAGCCGCAGTTCGACCACGCGCAGGCCACGCTGCGTGAAGCGGCCTGAGAGCTGCTCGGACACCAGCCGGCCGAAGCGAGACGACTCTCCCAGCCGGTCCACGCTGACCAGCGTGGTCACGAGCACCGGCTGGCGCGGATCGATCGGTGCATTCAACAGCAGCGCATCGGCCGCGCGCTGGCTGGACTCCAGCAGATCGCCGCCCGAAGCGACTGCGGCCTGGTCCCCGTAGTAGTAGCGGGCACACCCCGGCAGCACGAGGGCGGTGCCGGCGGCTGCCAGCATGGCGCGGCGCAGGCGCGATGTCATGGTGCCACCACCCGCCAGGTCTTGAGCGGCACCACAGGCTGCGAGGGCTGCAGAGCGCGCACCCGATAGAGCGCGGTATCGCTCTGCTCGATCGAGTACACGTCGGCAGTGCGCGCGAGGTAGCGGCCGCCGCTCTCGACCGATGTGGTCACGAGCACTTCGGCCCGAGCCGCGCCGTTCGGCGCAGCCGGCACGGGCGCGCCGCCGGCCTCGCCGTAAGGGTCGCGCACGACGGCCACGTCCGCCGCCAGTGGCTCCCAGGCCGCGCCCGCGTTGTGCTGCACGAGCTGGGTGTCGAACTTAATCTCCACGGCCGTGGGTTCGGTGGACAGCGTCACGCCCCGGTCCAGCAGTCGCGTGATGAGCAGCTTGCGGAAACCCGCGTTGAAGCTCGAATCGCCCGAGGGCGACACGTAGATCGGGTGCTCGCCCGGGGGCCAGTCGCGCATCTTTTCGGCCATGCGCGCGGCCACGTCATCGGCGAGCACATCCCAATGGTGGATGGCGCGTGCCGTCTTCTGCCCGGAGGGCGGGTGGTATTCGGCATGGGGCAGGTCCGGCGACGCGCAACCGCCGGCCAGCAGGGCCAGGGCCAGGGTCAGCGGCGCCCAGGGCGGAAGGTGCATGCGCACGGCGGTCCTCTTTGGCATATACCGATGCTAGCGGGGCGCGCCGTACCCCGAAGGCGCGAACAGGGCCGGATTTGGGGTGCTCTTCGCGGGCGTTCTTCGGTGGTGCCCTAGCTTCGGTGGTGCCCTAGACTGGCAGGGCCTGCCGCGCGCGTTCCTGCGCGAAGCCGGGAACCAGCTCGCCGGGCATGGCGCGGCAGAAGTACCAGCCCTGCACCATGAGTTCGGACGGGGAGTCCAGGGCCTGGTACTGCGCCTCGGTCTCGACTCCCTCGACCACGATAGCCAGATGCAGCGCTTCGCAGAAGCGCAGCAGGCCGTCCATCACCAGCGCACCCTTGGCATGCTCGCGCGCCACGACGAAGCTGCGGTCGATCTTGATCGCGTCCACGTCGAACTGGTGCAGGTAGCTCATGGACGAGCAGCCCGTCCCGAAGTCGTCGATGGCAACCTTGGCGCCCACAGCATGCAGGCGCTCGATGGCCTGGCGGATCGTTGGCACGTCGCCCACCAGGGCCTCTTCGGTGATCTCCACGCCCACCTGCCCGCGCGCCTGCGCAAGGATTTGCACGAGGCGCGTGCAATGGGCCGGCGAGGTCAGCGTGCCCCCCGTCACGTTGACGCTGATCGGCAATGCGAAGCCCTGTCCGCGCCAGTGCTGGTGCTGGCGCACGGCGGCGCTCGCCACCCACAGGTCCACCTCGCGCATCAGGCCCGCCTCGCCGAGCCAGCGCAAGAAGCTGCCGGGCGGCTGTACGTGCCCCTGCGGGTCTCGCGCACGCAGCAACGCCTCGCAGCCCGTGCACAGACCGCTCAGGCGCGACACCTGGGGCTGGAATTCGAGGTGGAACTCGTACTCGCTGATGCGCCGGATGTGCGCGAGCGTGGTCTCTCGCAGCGCCTGGACGCGGTGCGCATGCACCACGGGGTCGTGCGCGAACAGGCTGGCCTCCTCGGGCAGGCGCGTGAACGTGGTATCCAGCGCGCGCAGGTGGATGGGGGCATCGTTCTGCCCCGTGCGATCGATGGCCCGAATGTAGGGCGCATAGACCAGCGTGCCCAGACCCACGAGCAGCACCTGCAGCACGATGGCCGCCACATCGCCCCCCGTGCTCACGTAGGCGTTGAACAGCACGGGCGCATTGAGCGGCAGCTCCACCGAAGCCGCTGCCACCCAGCCCGCCCGCACTGCAGCGAGCGCGATCACCAGGTTCAGCACGGGCACGGCAAGGAACGGTATGAACAGGCGCAGGTTCAGGATGATGGGCAGACCGAACAGCAGGATCTCGTTCACGTTGAGCAGCGAGATCGGCAGGCTGGCGAGCGCCAGCAGGCGCAGCCCCCGCCCCTGGCAGAACAGCAGCGTGGCCAGTGCAAGCGACAGCGTCGCGCCCGACCCGCCGATGAACACGAAGGCACCCAGCAGCCCGCTGCTGAGCGCATGGCGTGGCGCCTGCCCCGCAGCGAGGTCGGCCGCGTTCGACAGCACGGCCTGGTCCAGCACCTGGAAGAAGGGCTGCAGCGCGTGGTAGCCGTGGATGCCGAAAAACCAGAGCGCCGAATTGAGCGCTGTGATCAGCACCCCGCTACGGTAAGGCGTTTCCGGCGCGGCCACGGCCAGCGGCAGCTCGGCCTGCGTGAGCGCGGGCACCTGCTGCAGCCCCATCAGCACGGCCACCAGCAGCGTGGCCGTGATGACGCCCGGTATCACGAGGTTCATCGCGTCCTGCACGTTCTCGCTCACGAAGTCGCCGTGCGCGATGCGCGTCCAGCGCTGGCGGTGCAACCGCGCCATGAGCGGCACGTTCACGAGCGGCGAGGCAATCGCGATGAACAGCACCAGCGTGGCCGCGGCGCGCGGGTAGTCGCGCAGCAGGAAGGCCGCGATCTCCACGTACGCGAAGCACAGGAAGGCCACGGGCAGGCGCGGCAGGCGGTGGCGGATCGAGAGCATGTACCCGATCGATGCCGCCACGAGCAAGGGCAGGATGCTGCTGATCTCTGCGTGCAGGCCCGAGAGCACCTGTGCCACCCAGGGCGGCAGCCCTGCCAGCTGGGCCAGCGCCGACAGCACGAGAAACGCCGCGGAAACCAGCAGGCAGGGAACGAGCCACAGCAGGCCCTCGCGGATGGCGCGCATCGCATCGGCCCCGGCCAGCGCCGCGAGCCGCTGCGTGAGAAACAGCTGTACGGTAGGAAAACCCGAACCCGATGTCTCGTTGGCCATGTGCCTCCCTGCGCCTGCCTTGCAGGGGCTTGCCCCTGGCTGCGAACCGACCACGGAAAGTCCCGAGCCCCATCCTAACCCCGGGCGTGGCCCAGGGGGCGGTCAGCCGGTGTTGCGCAACCCGGCCGCGATTCCGTTGATCGAGATGTGGATACCCGTCTGCACGCGCTCGTCGCCTTGCCCCGCGCGCCAGCGGCGCACGAGCTCCACCTGCAGGTGGTGCAGCGGGTCGATGTAGGGAAAGCGGTGGCGGATCGAGCGCGCGAGCGCCGTGTTGGCGGCCAGGCGCTGCTTTTCGCCCGTGATGCGCGTGAGCGCGTCGGCCGTACGCTGCCATTCGGCCTCGATGGCGCCGAACACGCGCTTGCGCACCCGCGCATCGGCCACCAGCTCGCTGTAGCGCGAGGCGAGCGCGAGGTCGCTCTTGGCCAGCACCATGTCCATGTTGGACAACAGCGTGCGGAAGAACGGCCACTGGCGGTACATCTTTTGCAGCAGCGCGAGCTGGGCCTTGGCGTCCTTGCCCGGCTGGTTCATGAAGGCCTCGACGGCCGCGCCGAAGCCGTACCAGCCTGGCAGCGTGAGGCGGCACTGGCCCCAGCTGAAGCCCCAGGGGATGGCGCGCAGGTCTTCGATGCGCTGCGTGGCCTTGCGGCTCGCGGGGCGCGAGCCGATGTTGAGCTCGGCGATCTCGCGGATCGGCGTGGCGTTGAAGAAGTAGTCGGTGAAGCCGGGGGTCTCGTAGACCAGCGCGCGGTAGGCGGCCATGCTGGCCTGCGACAGCGCGGCCGCAGCCTCCAGGAAGGCCTTGGTGGCGGGCTTGGTGGGCTGCAGCAGCGTGGCTTCGAGCGTGGCGGCCACGAGTGTCTCCAGGTTGCGCCGGCCGATCTCGGGGTTGGCGTACTTCGAGGCGATGACCTCGCCCTGCTCGGTGAGGCGGATCTGCCCGCGCACCGTGCCCGGCGGCTGCGCCAGGATGGCCTGGTAGCTCGGGCCGCCGCCGCGGCCCACGGTGCCGCCGCGGCCGTGGAACATGCGCAGTTGAATTCCATGGCTTGCGGCCAGTTCGTCGAACAGCTCCACCAGCGCGATCTCGGCGCGGTACAGCTCCCAGTTGCTGGTGAAGATGCCGCCGTCCTTGTTGCTGTCGCTGTAGCCGAGCATGATGTCCTGCTCGGCACCGCCACGCTGCACCAGGGCCGCCACGCCGGGCAACGCATAAAACTCGCGCATGATGGGCGCGGCGTTGCGCAAGTCTTCGATGGTCTCGAACAGCGGCACGACGATGAGGTCGGCCACGGGCCCAGGCGCAGCGCCGGGCCGCCCCAAGCGCGCCTGCGCCCCCTCGGGGGGCTGCGAGGACACGCCAGTGCCGAGCGTGGGGGCTCCATCCCAGTCCAGCGTGCCGTGCATCAGGCCCACTTCCTTTTGCAGCAGCAGCACTTCGAGCAGGTCGCTCACCGCCTCGGTGTGGCTGATGATGTAGTGGCGGATGGCGTCGCGCCCGTAGCGCTCGCGCATGCGCTTGGCGGTTTCGAAGATGGCCAGCTCGCTCTGTGCGAGTGCGGAGTATTCGGCGCCCACCACGCGCAGCGGCCGCGCGTCGTTGAGCAGGCGCACCAGCAGCGCGCGCTTGGCGGCCTCCTGCAACTGGCCGTAGGCGGGCTCGATGCGCGCGCGGGCCAGCAGCTCTGCCACCACGACCTCGTGCTGGTCCGAACTTTGCCGCAGGTCCACCGTGGCGAGGTGAAAGCCGAACACCTCCACCGCGCGGACCAGCGGGTGCAGGCGCTCGGCGGCCAGCGCCGTACCGTGGTGGGCCTGCAGCGAGGTTTCGATCACGCGCAGGTCGGCCAGGAACTCTTCGGCGTTCGCGTAGGGGTTTTGTGGCGCCACGGCATGGCGCGCGGCCTCGCCGCCCGTGAGCTCCTTGAGCGTGGCCGCCAGGCGCGCGTAGATACCCGTGAGCGCGCGGCGGTAGGGCTCGTCGCGGCGGTGCTCGCTGGCGTCGGGCGAGCGGTCCGCCAGTTGCTGCATCTCGGGCGTGACGGGCGTGAGCCGGGCCGAGAGCGAGAGTTCGCCGCCCAGGTAGTGCACCTCGGTCAGGTAGTGGCGCAGCGCCACTTCGGCCTGGCGCGAGAGCGCCAGCGCAAGCGTATCGGCGCTCACGTTGGGGTTGCCGTCGCGGTCGCCGCCGATCCACTGCCCCATGCGCAGGAAGCTGTGCACGGGCTGCGCGCCCAGTTCCTGTTCGAGCGCCGCGTAGATCTTGGGGATTTCGGTAAGGAACGTGGCCTCGTAATAGCTCAGCGCGTTCTCGATCTCGTCGGCCACGGTGAGCTTGGAATAGCGCAGCAGCCGCGTCTGCCACAGCTGCATCACACGCGCGCGCAGCTGGGCCTCGTTGCGCGCGAGCTCGCGCGGCGTCAGCGCGTCCTTGGCGCTGTTGTAAAGCTGCGCCCGCTCCTGGATGTCGTCGCGCGCGGCCAGCAGCTGGGCGATGTCGCGCTCGGCCGTGAGGATGCTCTGGCGCTGCACCTCGGTCGGATGGGCCGTGAGCACGGGTGCCACGTAACTCTTGGCCAGCGTCTGTGCCACCACGCCGGGCGCGATGCCGGCCCAGCGCAGGCGCGCCAGGGCCACCTCGATGCTGCCCTCCTGCGTGTTGCCCGCGCGCTCATGCACGGCCCGGCGGCGGATGTGGTGCCGGTCCTCGGCCAGGTTGGCCAGGTGCGAGAAGTAGGTGAAGGCGCGGATCACGCTCACCGTCTGGTCGCCCGTCAGGCCCTTGAGCAGCTTCTTGAGGGCCTTGTCGGCCTCGTGGTCCGCATCGCGGCGGAAGGCCACCGAGAGCTTGCGCACCTGCTCGATCAGCTCGTAGGCGGCCACGCCCTCCTGCTCGCGGATCACGTCACCGAGGATGCGGCCGAGCAGGCGGATGTCCTGGATCAGCGGCATGTCCTTGTCGGTCTTGCGCGGGGCCTTCGCGGCGGAAGCGGCCGCCGGTACGGCGGCCGGCGTGGCGTCGGTCTTGCGGGTAGGCGCGGTCATGGTGCGGTGTCTCCTGGGCACGCGGGCGGGCTGTTGCAGCGCAGCATGCTAGCATCCCCAGTGGCCTTGCCGGCCCTGGACCGAACCCCATGAATACCCCGATTCCGCCCTCCTCCCCCCTCGTCATCGCCACGCGCGAAAGCCGCCTCGCCCTGTGGCAGGCCGAGCATGTCCAGGCCCTGCTGCGGGCGCGCGGCCACACGGTTTCGCTGCTGGGCATGACCACCAAGGGCGACCAGATCCTCGACCGCTCGCTCTCCAAGGTGGGCGGCAAGGGCCTGTTCGTGAAGGAGCTCGAAGTGGCGCTGGAAGAAAGCCGCGCCCACCTCGCCGTGCACTCGCTCAAGGACGTGCCCATGGAGCTGCCCGAAGGCTTCGCGCTTGCCTGCGTGATGGAACGCGAAGACCCGCGCGACGCCTTCGTCTCGCCCCGCTATGCCTCGCTGGGTGCACTGCCGCAAGGCGCCGTGGTGGGCACGTCGAGCCTGCGCCGCCAGGTGCTGCTGCAGGCACTGCGCCCCGACCTGAGGATCGAGCCGCTGCGCGGCAACCTCGATACGCGGCTGCGCAAGCTCGACGAGAGCCAGTACGACGCCATCGTGCTCGCGGCCGCGGGCCTCAAGCGCCTGGGCCTGAGCGATCGCATCCGCGCGGTGTTCGAGCCCTCCGAGATGCTGCCCGCCGCAGGCCAGGGCGCGCTCGGCATCGAGGTGCGCAGCAGCCGGCGCGACCTCATCGAAGCGCTGGCCCCCCTCGCCCACCTGCCCACCTGGCTCACCGTGGCCGCCGAGCGCGCCGTGAGCCGAGCCATGGGCGGCAGCTGCTCCATGCCGCTGGCCGCGCACGGAACTTGGCAGGGCACCGCGCTGCGACTCGATGCCGCCTGGGGCGACCCCGAGGGGCCTGTGCGCGGACACACGGCCTTGGTGCGCGCCCAAGCCCAAGTGGCCGTGGCGACGCTGGCCGAGGCCGAGGCGCTCGGAGAGGCCGTGGCCGCGCAGCTGCGCGCGGGCGGTGCCCTCGGCGCCTAGCACCGCAGCGCCGCCGCCATGCGCCGCGCCATCGTCACGCGCCCCGAGCACGACGCCGCGCAGTGGGTCGCCGACCTGCAACTGCAAGGCATCGCGGCCGTTGCGCTGCCACTCATCGCCATCACCCCCTGCCGCGACCCGCAGGCACAGGCCGCGCTGCGCGCGGCGCACGAGCACCTCGCCGCCTACCGCGCCGTGATGTTCGTGAGTGGCAATGCCGTGCAGCATTTCTTCGAGCGAAATAGCGCCCTGGCGCTTATGGAGCCAGCGCTGCCAGCTACCGAAACAAGAGCATGGACCCCGGGCCCCGGCACGGCCCGCGCGCTGCTGGCCCTGGGCGTGCCGCCCGAGCGCATCGACGGCCCGGCGCCCGACGCGCCCCAGTTCGACTCCGAGGCCCTCTGGGCGCGCGTGGCGCCACAGGTGCGCCCCGGCGACCGCGTGCTCATCGTGCGCGGTGCGGCAGAAGGCGCGCCCGCCGGCCCTGGCACCGGCCGGGACTGGCTTGCGCAGCAGATCCGCGCCGCCGGCGGCAGCGTGGACTTCGTGGCCGCATACAAGCGTGGCGCCCCCGAACTCACGCCCGCACAACAGGCCCTGGCACGCGAGGCCGCGCACGACGGCTCGCTCTGGCTGCTGAGCAGTTCCGAGGCCGTGGACCACCTGCGCGCCGCCCTTCCCGGCCAGGACTGGGCACAGGCCCACGCCCTGGCCACGCATCCGCGCATCGCGGCGGCCGCGCGCGCGGCGGGTTTCGGCCTTGTCAGGGAATGCAAACCGGCGCTCGCCGAGGTGGTGGCCTCGATAGAATCCACCCCATGAGCGACGCGCCCCCCCACGACCAGCCCACGCCACCGCCCCCCTCGCCCGCCGCTGCACCTGCCGGGCCGGTGGCTGCGCCCATGGCATCGGGAGGCGCCGGCCGCGCCGCCTGGATCGTGCTCGGCGCCGTGGCCGTCGCGGGCGTGGTCAGCAGCGCCTTGCTGTGGCAGAAATTGAACAGCATCCAGGAGCAGCTCGCGCGCCAGAGCGCCGACACGGGCGCGCAGGCCATCGAGGCGCGCACGCTCGCGCGCCAGGCCCAGGACCTGTCGCGCGAGACCTCCGCGCGCCTCACCGTGGCCGAAACCCGGCTCTCCGAAGTCGCGCTGCAGCGCACCCAGCTCGAGGAGCTCATGCAGAGCCTGTCGCGCTCGCGCGACGAGAACCTCGTCGTGGACATCGAGTCGGGCCTGCGCCTGGCCCAGCAACAGGCCCAGCTCACGGGCAGCCTGGAGCCGCTCGTGGCCGCGCTCAAGAGCGCCAACCAGCGCATCGAACGCGCTGCCCAGCCGCGCCTGGCGCCCGTGCAGCGCGCCATCGGCCGCGACCTGGACCGCATCGGGCGCGCCACGGTGACCGACACGGCGGGCCTGCTCGGACGGCTGGACGACCTCGTGCGCCAGGTGGACGACCTGCCCGTGCTCAACGCCCCCGCCCAGGCCTCGGCCATGCGCCGCCCGGCCAATGGCTCCACGGACAACGCAGCGCCCCCGCCCGACGAAGCCTGGTGGCAGTCCACGCTGCGGCGCGGCTGGGAGCAGGTGCGCGACGGTGCGCGCGGCCTCGTGCGCGTGAGCCGTATCGACCAGCCCGAGGCCGTGCTGCTCGCGCCTGAGCAGGCCTACTTCCTGCGCGAGAACCTCAAGCTCAAGCTGCTCAATGCACGCCTGGGCGTGCTCGCGCGCCAGTTCGACTCGGCACGCGCGGACCTCGCCTCGGCCACGGCCGCGCTCAACAAGTATTTCGACCCCGCCTCGCGCCGCACACAGAACGTCGCCACGCTCATGCAGCAGGCCCAGGCCCACATGAAGACCGCCGAGCTCCCGCGCCTGGACGAAACACTCTCGGCCCTGGCCACGGCCGCAGCAGGACGCTAAGCCTATGCGCGCAGCACTCTGGCTTCTGGGACTTTTCGGCGTCGCCGTCGCGGTGGCGCTGTTCGCGGGCAACAACCAGGGCACGGTCACGCTGTTCTGGCCGCCCTACCGCATCGACCTCTCGCTCAACATGGTGGTGCTGCTGCTCGTGGGCGGCTTCTTCACGCTGCACGCCGCGCTGCGGGCGCTCGCCGCGCTGCTGGAACTGCCCCACCAGGCCCGGCGCTGGCGCCAGCAGCAGAAGGAGCGCGCGATGTACGGCGCACTGCTCGACGCGCTCGCGCACCTGCAGGCAGGCCGCTTCCTGCGCTCGCGCAAGGCCGCCGTGGCCGCCCTGGCGCAAGAGAGCGCACTCGATGCCGCGGGCGAGAGCGTGCCGCACGGCCGCCAGCTGCGCGCGCTGGCCCACATGGCAGCCGCCGAAAGCTCGCATGCGCTGCAGGACCGCGCCACGCGCGACAGTCACCTGCGCCACGCGCTCGAACACGCTGCGGCGAACGGCAACGCGCAGGAGCAGGGCCTGCGCGAAGGCTCGCAGATGCGCGCTGCGCGCTGGGCGCTCGACGACCGCGACAGCGAAAGCGCGCTCGAATGGCTGGCCGCGCTGCCCCAGGGCGCGGCGCGCCGCACGCTCGCGCTGCGCATCAAGCTCAAGGCCACGCGCCTGGCGGGCCAGGCGCAGAGCGCACTCGAAACCGCGCGCCTGCTGGGCAAGCACCGCGCGTTCTCGCCCGCAGCCGCGCAGAGCATCGTGCGCGGCCTGGCTGGCGAG
>JASLFM010000040.1 GCA_030150585.1 Acidovorax sp. | reverse complement strand
TCGGCCTTCGCGGCGCGGCAGTTGCTGTTCGCGCATGCGGCGCTGTGCGATGTGCAGGGCCGGCGGCTGCACCACGACCAGCGCATCGCGCGCGCGGGATTCGGCGTGGCGCAGGCCGACGAAGACGATACGCGCATCCGCCTGCTCGACTGGTCCCTGGTGCGCCAGGCCACGGCGGAGCCCGGCGCCAGCCGCTATGCCTTGCGGGCCGAGGCCGAGGGCTTCGCGCTGGCGCTGGACTGCGCGAGCACCCAGCCCGTGCTGCTGCAAGGCCAGGACGGCCTGTCGCGCAAGGGCCCCGATGCCGCCCAGGCCAGCTACTACTACAGCCAGCCGCAGTTGGCAGTGACGGGCGCGATCACGCTCGCGGGCCGGCACATGCCCGTCGCCGAAGGCCGTGCCTGGATGGACCACGAGTGGAGCGAGGCCCTGATGCCCCCCGACGCCGTGGGCTGGGACTGGATCGGCATGAACCTCGGGGATGGCGGCGCGCTCACGGCCTTCCAGTTGCGCCGCGCCGATGGCGGCGCGCTGTGGAGCGGCGGCTCGCTGCGCCGCGCGGGCGGGCCCGTGCGTGCCTTCGCGCCAGGCGAGGTGGTCTTTACCCCGCTGCGCCACTGGACCAGCCAAGCCAGCGGCGCGCGCTATCCGGTCGAGTGGCGCGTGGAAACGCCCGCTGGGACCTTCACCGTGCACCCCGTGCTCGACGACCAGGAACTGGACAGCCGAGGCTCCACGGGCGCGATCTACTGGGAGGGCCTGAGCCTGCTGCGCGATGCCGCAGGCCACGAGGCAGGGCGGGGTTACCTGGAGATGACGGGCTACGCGCAGCGGCTGCGGCTGGAGTAGCCCAGGAAAGCAAAAAGGCAGCCGCGCGGGCTGCCTTCTCTTGCAAAGCGGGGGAGCTCAGTGGCCGCCGCCCGCGCTGCCCGCCTTGCCCCGCGCCCGGTCGATGAGGGCGATGATCTCGCCCATGATGCCGCGGCGGAAGGCCAGCACGCAGACCACGAAGATCAGGCCGGTGACGATGGTGACCGACTCGCCCAGGGTATTGAACCAGTCCACCGTGGTCAGGTGGGCCAGGAAAGTGCCCAGGTCGCCGATCTTGTTCTCCAGCAGCACGACCACAGCGGAGCCCACCAGCGGGCCGCTGAGCGTGCCCAGACCGCCCACCAGCGTCATCAGCACCACGTGGCCCGAGGCGCTCCAGTGCACATCGGACAGCGTGGCGAAGCCCAGCACCAAGGTCTTGAGCGCGCCGGCCAGCCCCGCCAGGGCGGCAGAGATCACGAAGGCCAGCAGCTTGAAGCGGCTGGTGTCGTAGCCCAGCGAGGTGGCGCGCGGCTCGTTCTCCTTGATGCCCTTGAGGACCTGGCCGAACGGCGAGTGGATGGTGCGCACGATGAGCAGGAACGCGGCCACCACGACGACCAGGCAGACGTAGTACATGGTCATGTCGTTCGTGAGATCGATCATGCCGAACAGCTTGCCGCGCGGCACGCCCTGCAAGCCGTCCTCACCGCCAGTGAACTTGGCCTGCAGGCAGGCGAAGAACAGCATCTGCGCGAGCGCCAGCGTGATCATGGTGGCGTAGATGCCTTGGCGGCGGATCGCGAAGAAGCCCATCACCAACCCCAGCAGCGCGCCGGAGAGCAGCCCCGCCAGCAGCCCCAGTTCGGGCGTGGCGCCCCACACCTTGACGACATGGCCCGTCACGTAGGCCGCTCCGCCCAGGAAGGCTGCATGGCCGAAGGACAGCAGGCCCGTATAGCCCAGCAGCAGGTTGAACGCCGAGGCGAACAGCGCGAAGCACAGCAGCTTCATCACGAAGACCGGGTAGGCGCCCAGGAACGGCGCGACGATCAGGCCCAGCAGCAGCAGGCCATACCCAATGGGGGCGAATTTTTTCGAGTTCATGCGTTGCACCCCTACGGCTTACTTTTCTTTGCCGAACAGGCCGGCGGGGCGGATGAGGAGAACGATCGCCATGATGACGAAGACGACGGTGGACGATGCCTCGGGGTAGAAGACCTTGGTGAAGCCCTCGATCACGCCCAGGCCCAGGCCGGTAAGGATGGAGCCCATGATGGAGCCCATGCCACCGATCACCACCACCGCGAACACGACGATGATGAGGTTCTGCCCCATGAGCGGCGTGACCTGGTACACCGGTGCGGCCAGCACGCCCGCAAAGGCGGCCAGCGCACAGCCGAAGGCATAGGTGAGCGTGATCATCACGGGCACATTGATGCCGAAGGCCTCGACCAGGCGCGGGTTTTCCGTGCCGGCGCGCAGGTAGGCGCCGAGCTTGGTCTTCTCGATCACGTACCAGGTGGCAACGCACACCACGATGGAGGCAACCACCACCCAGGCCCGGTAGTTGGGCATGATCATGAAGCCGAGGCTGGTGGCGCCCTCCAGCAGTTCGGGCGTGTCGTAACCCAGGCCCGAAACGCCGTAGATGGAGCGGAACACGCCTTCGATCATCATCGTGAGCCCCAGCGTGAGCAGCAGGCCGTAGAGGTGGTCGAGCTTGTAGATCCAGCGCAGGAACAGCCGCTCTATGACCACCCCGATCACCCCGACCAACAGCGGCGCGGCGAACAGCATCACCCAGTAGTTGACGCCGAAGTAATTCATGGCCATCCAGGTGATCAGCGCCCCCAGCATGAACAGCGCACCGTGCGCGAAATTGATCACGTTGAGCAGGCCGAAGATCACGGCCAGGCCCAGGCTGAGGATCGCGTAGAACGAGCCATTGACCAGCCCCAGAAGGAGCTGGCTCATCATGGCCGGCATTGAAACACCAAAGATTTCCATGGGAACTGAAGGGTTCGGGGTGGGGGGTAGAGTCGGGTCAGTGTGCCGTTATTTCCAGAGGGCGCACTTGGTCTCGGCCTTGGTCGTGAACACCTCGTCGCCGGGGAGCTTCTTCACGATCTTGTAGTAGTCCCAGGTGCCCTTGGATTCCTTGGGCGACTTGACCTGGACGAGGTACATGTCGTGGATGTAGCTGCCGTCGGCGCGGATGGAGCCCGAGGCGAAGAAGTCGTTCATCTTCATGCCGCGCCAGGTTTCCATGACCTTGTCGGCATCGGTGGTGCCGGCGGCCTGCACGGCCTTGAGGTAGTTCATGGTGGCCGAGTAGTCGGCGGCCTGGATTTCGGTGGGGCGGCGCTGGGTCTTGGCCATGAACTTGTCGGCGAACTTGCGCGTCTCGTCGTTCATGTCCCAGTACCAGCTCGTGACGAACTGCATGCCTTCGGTGTTGCGCAGGCCCAGGCTGTGGATGTCGCTGTAGAAGACGAGCAGCGGAGCGACCTTCATGGTCTTGTCGATGCCGAATTCCTTGGCGGCCTTGATGGCGTTGATGGTGTCGCCGCCCGCATTGGCCAGCGCCAGCACATTGGCCTTGGAGTTCTGCGCCTGCAGCAGGAACGACGAGAAATCGGACGCGCTCAGCGGGTGGCGCACGGAGCCCACCACGGTGCCGCCCTTGGCCTTCACGACCTTGGAAGCGTCGGCCTCCATGGCCTGGCCGAAGGCGTAGTCGGCCGTGAGGAAGAACCAGCTCTTGCCGCCGTTGTCGACGATGGCGCCTGCGGCCCCCTTGGACAGCGCCACGGTGTCGTACGCGTAGTGCACGGTGTAGGGGCTGCACGCCTCGTTGGTCAGCGCCGAGGAGCCCGCGCCGTTGTTGATGAGCACGCGCTTCTTTTCCTTGGCGATGTCCGCCAGGGCCAGCGCGACGCCCGAGTTGGTGCCGCTGAACACCATGGTCAGGCCCTGGGTGTCGATCCATTCGCGCGCCTTGCTGGCGGCGATGTCGGCCTTGTTCTGGTGGTCGGCGGTCAGCAGCTCGATGGGCTTGCCCAGCACCTTGCCCCCGAAGTCGTCGATGGCCATCTGGATGGCCGTCCCGCCATGCTTGCCCTCGAGGTCGGCGTAGAGGCCGGACATGTCCGTGATGTAGCCGATCTTCACCTTGTCCTGCGCTTGGGCCGCGCCGGCGGCAAGGCCTGCCGCGGCGAGCATCAGGGCCAGAACATTGGTTTGCTGCTTTTTCATGGGTTTCGTCTCCTGGGAATGGCGGGAACAACGGGGCGGCAAGGCGCCGCTCAGGCGCCTTGCTTCACATGCGTCTGATTACTTCCAGAGCGCGCACTTGCTCTCGGCCTTGGTGGTCCACACCTGGTCGGCCGGCAGCTTGGCGACAAGCTTGTAGTAGTCCCATGGCACCTTCGACTCGGACTGCGACTTGACTTGCATCAGGTACATGTCGTGGGCGAAGCGGCCGTCCGGACGGATCGTGCCCTTGGCGTAGAAATCGTCGATGGGCGTGGACTTGAGCTTGGCCATGACCTTGTCGGCATCGGTGGTGCCCGCGGCCTGCACGGCCTTGAGGTAATTCATCGTGGCCGAGTAGTCCGCGGCCTGGATGTCGGTGGGCATGCGCTTGGTCTTTTCGAAGAACTTCTTGCCGAAGGCACGCGTCTGGTCGTTCAGGTTCCAGTCCCAGCTCGTGGT
>JASLFM010000039.1 GCA_030150585.1 Acidovorax sp. | reverse complement strand
CGTCACGCCGAGCACCAGCACGGCGTGACGGCCCAGCAGATCCAGTGCCTGCACGTGATGCCGGGCGCCACCCTGCCCGCGCCTTCCTCGTTCGCTTCGGAAATGGCCATCGCGCAGGACGGGCCTGCCCATGTGTAAGGCCTGGCGTTGGGGCGCAGGGCTGCTCGTGGCCCTGGTGGCGGCACTGCCGCAAGGAATGGCATGGGCCCAGAGCGGCACGGCAGGCGCGCTGCCGCTGGTCGTGGGCACGGGCAGCGGTGGCACGAGCTATTCGGTTCCTATCCAGACGCTGCTGTTCTTCACGGCGCTGTCGTTCCTGCCCGCTGTGCTGCTCATGATGACGGGCTTCACGCGCATCGTGATCGTGCTGTCGCTGCTGCGCCAGGCCATCGGCACGCAGCAGGCGCCACCCAACCAGGTCATCATCGGTCTTTCGCTGTTTCTCACGCTGTTCGTGATGGGCCCCACGCTGGACCGCGTGTACAAGGAGGCCTACGTGCCTTACAGCACCAACGCGCTGTCCTTCGAGCAGGCGCTGCCCAAGGCCGAGGCGCCCATGCGCGAGTTCATGCTCAAGCAGACGCGGCAGTCGGACTTCGCGCTGTTCGCGCGCCTGGCCAAGCTCGAGGCCGGCGTCACGGCCGAGCAGGCTCCGTTCCGCGTCATCGTGCCGGCCTTCGTCACCAGCGAGTTGAAGACCGCGTTCCAGATCGGCTTCATGATCTTCATTCCGTTCCTCGTCATCGACATGGTGGTGTCGAGCATCCTCATGTCGCTGGGCATGATGATGCTCTCGCCCGTGCTCGTGGCGCTGCCGTTCAAGCTCATGCTGTTCGTGCTGGCCGACGGCTGGAACCTGCTCATCGGTTCGCTGGCGTCCAGTTTCGCTACGTGAAGGTGCCTTCATGACCGCCCAGATGGTGCTTACGATCGGCCGCGATGCGCTCACCCTGCTGCTCATGGTGTCCATGCCCGTGCTCGGCGTGGTGATGGCTGTGGGCCTGCTCGTGAGCATCTTCCAGGCCGTGACGCAGATTCACGAGGCCACGCTCGCCTTCGTGCCCAAGCTCGTCGCTGCTGTGGTGGTGTTTGCGGTGGCTGGGCCGTGGATGTTGACCACGCTCGTGGACTACTTGCGGCGCATGATCGAGTCCATTCCCACCGCCCTTGGGTGACGCCGGGGTGTGATCACCTTCTCCGAAGCCCAGATCATGGCCTGGCTCTCGCCAGTGCTGTGGCCATTCCTGCGCGTGCTCGCGCTGTTTTCGGTTGCGCCAGTGTTTTCCATGCGCGCGATTCCGCTGCGCCTGAAAATCGGGCTGTCGCTGCTCGTGGCCGTGTGCGCCCAGGCCATGCTCGCGGACCAGCCGGTCATCAGCGTCAACGGGCGCGAGGCGCTGGGTGCCGTGGCGCAGCAGGTGGCCGTGGGCATGGCCATTGGCTTCGCCGTGCGGCTCGTGTTCGCAGCGGTGGAGCTGGCGGGTGAGATCGTGGGCCTGCAGATGGGCCTGAATTTCGCCTCGTTCTTCGACCCGACCAGCGGCGGGCAGATCAGCGCCGTGGGCCGCTTCTTCGGCAACATGTCGATGCTGTTGTTCGTGGTGATCAACGGCCACCTCGTGGTGCTGATGGCGGTGGTCAAAAGCTTCGAGCGCTTTCCCGCCGACGGCAACTTCTTGCAATCGGTCGCGCAGATGCGGCTGTACGAGCTGGGAACGTCGCTGTTCTCGAGCGCGTTCTGGATCGCACTGCCGATGATTGCGCTGCTGATGTTCGTCAACCTCACGCTGGGCATCATCTCGCGCGTGGCCCCGCAGATGAACATCTATGCCGTGGGCTTCCCGGTCACGCTCACGGTGGGGCTCATCGGCATCGCGGCCACCTTGCCCATGCTGGAGCAGCCCGTGCTAGCGCTCATGCAGCAGGCGATCGACATCTTTCAAAAATAGGAGCGCCCTGCGCAGTCTGGAAGAGTGCCAGGGCCCGATTCGGCGCTCAGACGAGCTGGTTGCGGATGGCGTACACCGTGAGCTCCGCATTGTTCGTGAGCTTAAGCTTGTCGAGCACGCGCGAGCGGTAGACGCTCACGGTCTTGGGGCTGAGCATCAGCTCCTCTGCGATATCCGAGAGGCGCTTGCCCGAGGCGATCTTGACCAGGGTCTGCAGTTCGCGCTCGGACAGGGCTTCGTGCGGCAGCTCGGGCGTGGGTTCGGCCAGGCTGTCGGCCAGCATCTGCGCCACCTCGGGCGTGAGGTACTTGCGGCCCTGCACCAGGGTGCGCACGGCAGCGATGAGCGCCACGGGGTCGCCGGCCTTGTTGGCGTAGCCGTGGGCGCCGGCCTTGAGGCAGCGCAGCGCGTACTGGTCCTCGGGGTACATGGAGACGATCAGCACCTTGATGGCGGGGTGGGTCTCGCGCAGGCTCGCCAGCACCTCCAGGCCACCGCGCCCAGGCATGTTGAGGTCCAGCAGCAGCACGTCGCAGGCGGCGTGGCGCAGCGCTTCGCGCAGCTCCGAGTAGCCGCTGGCCTCGGCCGTGACCTGGATGTCGGGCGCATCGGCGAGCGTGTCGCGGATACCGCGCCGCAGTACGGCATGGTCATCGCACAGCACAACGTGGATCAATCGGGGACTCCTGTAGGGGGGATCGGCGCAGGCGATGGTAGCGGTATCGAGACGATGACCGAAGTGCCCTGGCCCGGGCGGCTGCTCACGTCGAGCCAGCCGTCCACGGTGCGCGCGCGCTCCTGTAGTCCCTTGAGCCCGAAAGCCTTGGGTTTGGACCGGGCATCGGGCGCAAGGCCACGGCCGTCGTCGGTCACCTCCACGGTGAGCACCCCCTCGTGGTCCGACAGGTCGATGCGCACCTGCCGGGCTTCGGCGTACTTGGCGACATTGGTGAGCGCCTCCTGGGCCGTGCGGTAGGCGACGAGCTGGATGTCGGCGGGCGTGGCGATCGCGGGCGCGCTGCTGTGCACCTGTACGGGCGTGCCCGTGCGCCGCTCGAAATTCTCGGCCAGCCACCGCACGGCGGCCACGAGGCCCTGGTCGAGCACGGGCGGGCGCAGGTTCATCATGATGCGCTGGCTCGCGCCGATCGCGTGCTGCAGCATTTCCACGGCGGCCGCGGCATGCCGGCGGATGCCGTCCCCGGCGGCTTCGGGGGCGTGGCGGCCGATCCAGGCCAGGTCGAACTTGACGGCGGTGAGTGCGCCGCCGATGTCGTCGTGGATCTCGCGCGCTATGGCGGCGCGCTCGGCCTCGATCGAGCGCTGCAAATGCTCGGTGAGGTCGGCCAGTCGGCGCTCCGAGGCGGCGAGTTCGGCCACGGCGGCTTCGCGCGCGCGGCGCGCCTCGTGCACCTCGATCGCGCGTGCCACCACGTGGGGCAGGCGGGCGATGTCGTCCTTGAGCAGGTAGTCGGCAATGCCCAGGCGCATTGCGTCCACGGCCGCAGCCTCGCCGATGGCGCCCGAAAGCAGCACGAACGGCGGGTGCCGAGGCTGCCGCGCAACATGCTCCCAGGCGTCGAGCGCCGTAAAGCCGGGCAGGCGGTAGTCGGCCAGGATCAGATCAAACTGCGCGGCGTCGAGCTGCTGGAGTGCTTCCAGGCTGTCGATATGCTGGATCGCGCAGGCGGGGCCGCTGCGCTGCAGCGTGATGCGGGCGAGCTGGTGATCCGCCAGAGAATCTTCAATATGGAGGATCCGTAAGGGTCGATCCGATGGTTCAGAGCCCATAGGGCGCTATCATAGGATACATCTTGGAACAAACCATGAATGCATGGGCCCGGGGTACTGGCTGATCGCCTGCAGCGATGGAGGAACGATGCAATCTACGCTCACAACAACCGGAGGGCCTGGGGTCCAGGTACCCGTCATGGTGGCGGCGGAACTGCAGGACTCCTTGCTGGTGGTGATGCACGATCTGCACCGGCTGGAAGGTCTGCTGAGTCACGCCACGGACAATCTGCTCGAGCGCTTCGGCGAGGCCAATGGCCTGCTGACCGATGGCGTGGTGGGCGAGTCGCCCGAGCTGGCGGCCGTGCGGGCCGCATTGCGCAGCGCGGTGACCGAACTGCAGTTCCAGGACATGGCGTCCCAGTTGATCTGGCACACCACCAAGGTACTGCAGGGCTGCGCATTCCGTCTGGCGTCCGAGGCCATGGGCCAGGAGGAGGGCGAGGAAGCCGCGCCTTTCGCCGAAATGGCGCCAGATCGCCCGAATCCAGTCACGCAGAGCGAGATGGATGCCGGATCCATTGATTTGTTTTGAACGTGCCTTGCCGCCCCGTCCCACCCTACTCAAGTTCCGTTGGAGCCCTACATGCTATCGATCCTCGCTGTTGATGATTCGCCGTCCATGCGCAAGATGGTGACCTTCACCCTCACGGGTGCGGGCTACAACGTGGTGGAGGCGGTGGACGGCCAGGATGCGCTGGAAAAGGCCGAGGAGCACGAGATCGCCCTCGTGCTCGCAGACCAGAACATGCCCCGGCTCGACGGTATCGGCCTCACGCGCAAGCTGCGCGAGCACCCGCGCTTCAAGACCACGCCGATCCTTATTCTCACCACCGAGTCGAGCGACCAGATGAAACAGGCTGGTCGCGCGGCCGGCGCTACGGGCTGGCTGGTGAAACCTTTCGATCCCAACCGCTTGATCGAGGTCATCCAAAAGGTGATTCGCTAAAGGCGCAACCGTGCGGGCGACCCACGAACCAAAGCAGGAGCCATGATGGCGGAAACCCACCACGAAGGAGCGGGCGCAGGCGCCGATTTCGACCTGAGCCAGTTCTACCAGATCTTTTTCGAAGAGGCCGGCGAGAACCTCGACCAGATGGAGCAGATGCTGCTCGATCTGGACCTCACGGCTGCCAACGACGAGGAACTCAACGGCATCTTCCGGTGCGCGCACTCGATCAAGGGCGGCGCGGCCACGTTCGGCTTTTCCGATGTGGCCGAACTCACGCACCAGATGGAATCCCTGCTGGACCGCCTGCGCCGGCATGAACTGCAGCCTATTCCCGCGATGGTCGATGTGCTGCTGGAGTCGGCCGACGCCTCGCGCAGCCTGCTGGCGCGCCACCAGGCGGGTGGACAGGGCGAGGCCGTGTCCACGTCCGAATTGGTGCGGCGCATTGCCGAACTGGCGGGCGGTGCCGTGCCCGTGATGGCCCCGCCGCCGCCTCCTGCGGCCCCCGCGCCGGCCCCTGTCGCCGCGCCGGTGGCTCCCGCGCCTGCACCTGCTGCGGGTGGTGCGCGCGCGCTGCACATCGAGATCGGCCCGCTCGAGCGCATGGAGCAGGCGGACGCCATCAAGGAGCTGTTCCGCGACATTCCCGGCCTGGGCACCATCGAAGACCTGCCCGCAGCCCGGCCTGGCACCCGTCTCTATGCGGTGCAGACCACGTCGACGGATGATGATCTGCTCGACCTGTTCGCATTCCATGTGGCCAAGGAGCAGGTGGCCATCCGCCCGGCTGGCGCTGCCGCCCCGGCTGCGTCTGAGATAGCGGCTGCTCCCGTGGTCGAGGCCGAGGTGCCCTACGGCTTCTTCAGCGGCGCGCCAGGCGTGCCCGCGGCCGATGCCGCGCCTGCGCAGGCCGCGGCCAATGGTGCGGCGCGCCCCGCGCCTGCGCGTGCGGCCGAGACCAAGGCCACCCAGGCGCAGATGGAGTCGACCACCATCCGCGTGGCGGTGAACAAGGTGGATCAGCTCATCAACCTCGTGGGCGAACTGGTGATCACGCAGGCCATGCTGGCGCAAAACAGCCGGGGGCTCGACCCCGGTGCCTACCAGCAGCTGCTGGCGGGCCTGGCCGACCTGGACCGCAATACGCGCGACCTGCAGGAATCGGTGATGTCCATCCGCATGATTCCGATGTCCATCGTGTTCAGCCGCTTCCCGCGCATGCTGCGCGATCTGGCCAACAAGCTGGGCAAGAAGGTGGAACTCGTCACGCTGGGCGAAGCGACCGAACTTGACAAGGGCCTGGTGGAGAAGATCACCGATCCGTTGACCCACCTCGTACGCAACAGCCTGGACCACGGCATTGAGTCGCCCGAGGGGCGCCTTGCCGCCGGCAAGCCCGAGCACGGCACGATCACGCTGTCGGCATCGCACCAGGGCGGCTCCATCGTCATCGAGGTGCGCGATGACGGTAAAGGGCTGTCGCGCGAGAAGATCCTCAGCAAAGCGCGCGAGCGTGGGCTCGACGTGTCCGACCAGATGAGCGACGCCGACGTATGGCAACTCATCTTTGCGCCAGGCTTCTCCACGGCCGACGTGGTCACCGACGTGTCGGGCCGCGGCGTTGGCATGGACGTGGTCAAGCGCAACATTGCGGCGCTCAACGGCTCGGTCGAAATCGATTCGGCCGAGGGCTACGGCATGCGCGTGGCCGTGCGCCTGCCGCTTACGCTGGCGATCATGGATGGCATGTCGGTGGGCGTGGGTGACGAGGTCTACATCCTGCCGCTGTCTTCGGTGGTGGAATCGTTCCAGGTCAACGCCGACGACGTGAGCACCGTGGCCCAGGGTTCGCAGCTCGTGAAGGTGCGCGACGAATACATGCCCGTGATCGCGCTCGAGAAGGTCTTTCAGGTGCCGCGCCCGGACCCGGAACAGTCAAGCACCATCATGGTCGTGGTCGAGTCCGACGGCAGCCGCGTGGCGCTGCTGGTGGACGAGCTGCTGGGCCAGCACCAGGTGGTGGTCAAGAATCTCGAATCCAACTACCGCAAGGTACCCAACGTGTCGGGCGCCACTATCCTCGGCGATGGCACGGTGGCGCTGATTCTGGACACGGGCAGCCTGGTGCGCCGGGCGCGCCATTGAGGCATTGAACAAGGAGAATTCACATGAGTGTGGTGGGAAAGACCGCTGAAGTCGCCTCTTCCGGCGCACGCGAGTACCTGACATTCCGCCTGGGCCAGGAGGAGTACGGCATCGACATCCTCAAGGTGCAGGAAATCCGCGGCTATGAGTCGCCCACGCGCATCGCCAATGCGCCCGAGTTCATCAAGGGCGTGGTGAACCTGCGCGGCACGATCGTGCCGATCGTGGACATGCGCCTCAAGTTCAACTGTGCGCAGGCAGAGTACAACAGCTTCACGGTGGTGATCATCCTGAACCTGCGCAACCGCGTGGTCGGCATCGTGGTCGACTCGGTCAGCGACGTGATGGAGCTCACTCCCGATAACGTGCGCGCTGCGCCCGATATCGAAAGTGCCATCGACAATGGCTGCATCCTGGGCCTGGGCTCGGTGGGCGAGCGCATGCTGATCCTGCTCGACATCGAGAAGCTCATGTCCAGTGTGGACATGGGCTTGGTCACGGCCGAGGACTGAAGGGGCGCACCCCCGCGCCGCGCGGCGCTGCATTTCTCCCTACTGACCCATGGAGCGAACCGGACTACCTGCAGGACCACCAGATATGCGCCAGACCGTCAGTACCACCCCAGCCGCCCGCGCGACGGGACGCGAGGACTTGGCCGCCGCCATGGCGACCGGTTCGGGGCCCCTGGCCCAAGGGCGCGAGTTCGTCTGGACCAATGCCGACTTCGCGCGGGTCCAGGCGCTGATCTACCAGCGCGCCGGCATCAGCCTGCACGACGGCAAGCACGCCATGGTCTACAGCCGCCTCTCGCGCCGCCTGCGCGAGACGGGCTACACGAGCTTCCATGACTACCTGGGATGGCTGGAGAACCACGACGGCCCCGAATGGCAGGAGTTCGTGAACGCGCTCACGACCAACCTCACGGCCTTCTTCCGCGAGCAGCACCATTTCGAAATCTTTGCCTCGCACCTGCGCAGCAAGCCCTCTGGTACGCCCTGGCATGTCTGGTGCAACGCCGCCTCGACGGGCGAGGAGCCGTATTCCATCGTCATCACCGCCCTGGAAACCCTGGGGGCCAACGCACCGTTCAAGCTCACCGCCAGCGACATCGACTCGCGCGTGCTCGCCACGGCCGCCGAAGGGGTGTACCGGCTCGACAGCGTCAAGGGGCTGAGCCAGGAGCGGCTGCAGCGATTCTTCCTGCGCGGCAAAGCCTCGAATGCAGGGCTGGTGCGTGCCAAGCCCGAGCTGCGCCGGGCCATCGAGTTCCTGAGCGTGAACCTGATCCGCGACGACTGGCCTTTCCGCGAGCCGTTCGACGTGGTGTTCTGCCGCAACGTGATGATCTATTTCGACGCCCCCACGCAGCGCCGTGTGCTCGAACGCATCCACCGGGTGCTCAAGCCTGGCGGCATGCTGTTCGTGGGCCACGCCGAGAATTTCAGTGAATCCCGGGATCTGTTCACCTTGCGCGGGAAAACGGTCTATGAGCGCCGTTGACCCAGGACCTGACACCAGACACGCCAGAAGGGCCCCATGACCAACATCCGCCCCGGCCTGATGCCTCCAACACCGCCCTCCGCGGACCCCTCTGTGCTGTTCGGCGGCGGCGAGCGCCGGCGCGCGCCCCGCATCGCACCACTGAGCGCCGATGTCTACGCCCACGGCGTGGCGGCTGTGCCCGACGTATCGCTGCAGGAGCTCAAGTCCCGATCGCGCAAGCCTGGCGAGGCCTCGTTCTTCTACTTCGACCACCATTTCCAGTTCAATGCCGTGAAGGTGCTGCCGGGCGAATACTTCGTGGCGAACGAGAACCTCGTCATCATGACGGTGCTGGGCTCGTGCATCGCGGCCTGCCTGTGGGACAGCCGTACGCGCGTAGGGGGCATGAACCATTTCATGCTGCCCGATGGCGACTCGGCCGACATCTCGGGGCGCTACGGCTCCTACGCGATGGAACTGCTCATCAATGAGATGCTCAAGCTCGGTGCGCGGCGCGAGACGCTGCAGGCAAAGATCTTCGGCGGCGCCCAGGTCATGCACAACTTCACGACCATGAACGTGGGGGAGCGCAACACGAGCTTCGTGGTGAACTACCTGCAGACCGAGCGCATCCCCATCGTGTCGGAGGACGTGCTCGACATCTATCCGCGCAAGGTGGTGTTCTTCCCCGCCTCGGGCAAAGCCATGGTCAAGCGCCTGGCCCACACCCATCCCGAGACGCTGGCGGAAGAAACGCGCGGCAATGCGGCCAACGTGGCCAAGACCACGGCAGGTGGCTCCGTGGATCTGTTTTGATACCGACGAAAGAACAGGGAATGAGCAAGAAGATCCGGGTGATCGTGGTGGACGACTCCGCGCTGGTGCGCAGTCTGCTGGCCGAGATCATCAACCGACAGGGTGACATGGAGTGCATTGGCACGGCCAATGATCCGCTGGTGGCGCGCGAGATGATCCGCGAGATGAATCCCGACGTGATTACGCTCGACGTGGAAATGCCGCGCATGGATGGCATCGACTTCCTGGGGCGACTCATGCGCCTGCGGCCCATGCCCGTGGTGATGATCTCCACCCTGACCGAGCGCGGTGCCGAGGTCACGATGAAGGCGCTGGAGCTTGGTGCCGTGGATTTCGTTGCCAAGCCGCGCGTAGGTCTGGCCAGCGGCCTCAACGAGCTGGCCGCGCAGATCGTCGACAAGATCCGCGTGGCCGCCGTGGCCCATGTGCACCGCATCGCGGCGCCCGCTGCCGCCCGAAGCACCGCCGGCGCCGCGGCGCCCGCACCAGCGGGCCCTTCCACACTGATTGGGCGCCTGTCGACCGAAAAGATCATCGCCATTGGTGCCTCCACGGGCGGCACCGAGGCCATCCGCGAAGTGCTGGTGCACATGCCGCCCGATTCGCCCGCCATCGTCATCACGCAGCACATGCCGCCCGGTTTTACGACGAGCTTTGCCGCACGCTTGAACAGCCTGTGCCAGATCACCGTGAAGGAAGCCGCCAACGGCGAGCGCATCCTGCCGGGCCACGCCTACATCGCGCCCGGCGGCACGCAGTTCCACATCGCGCGCAGCGGCGCCAACTATGTGGCCGTGGTGGACGACGGCCCGCCCGTGAACCGCCACAAGCCCTCGGTAGAGGTGCTGTTCAAGTCCGTGGCGGCCGTGGCAGGGCGCAATGCCTTCGGCGTCATGCTCACGGGCATGGGGAACGACGGGGCTGCCGCGATGCGCGAAATGCGCGATGCGGGCAGCTACAACTACGTGCAGGATGAGGCGACCTGCATCGTCTTCGGCATGCCGCGCGAGGCCATTGCGCATGGCGCGGCGGACGAGGTGCTGCCGCTGGGCCAGATCGCCGGCGCTCTCGTTGCGCGGCTGCGCAGCGCCACCGACCGGATGCACCACCGCATCTGACGGGGTCAGGCCGACAGGGCCGTCCAGCGCTCCAGGGCGGCCATTAGCAGCTCTTCGATCTCGGCTTCGCGCGCATGCAGCGTGGCGGCGCGGGCGCCGTCCGTGGCGTAGAGCGAGCCGTCGGCCAGCGCATCGCGAATGCCTTGCTGCTCGGCCTCCAGCGCGGCGATCTGGTCGGGCAATTGCTCCAGCTCGCGTTGCTCCTTGTAGCTCAGCTTCTTTTTT
>JASLFM010000005.1 GCA_030150585.1 Acidovorax sp. | reverse complement strand
CGCGGGTGCGGGCTGGACGTGGCTGCCGTGGCTCGCGTTCTTCGGCCTGGTGCGCATCGGCGTGTCGGGCCTGATCGGCCTGCTGATCGTCTATGCGGTGATGTCGTGGATGCAGGCGCGCTCGCCGCTGTCGGAAGTGATTGCGCGCCTGTGCGAGCCCGTGCTGCGGCCGCTGCGCCGCTTCGTGCCGCTGGTGGGCGGGGTGGACCTGTCGCCGCTCGTGGCTTTGGTGCTGCTGCAGGTGGTGATGATCGTGCTGGGGCATGTGCAGGCGGGCATGCTGCGGTGATGAGCGTGATTGCGCGCTGAAGGTCTGTGGAGTCCTGAAAGCGGCGTAGCGCCACCGCCTCCTGGCGATTCACAGCACTACGTCAGACAGCCGATTCCACCCATGTCTTTCATGCCGAAATGAAGGTGCAGGCGTTACGCCCCATCCCTCACGACTGGATAAAACGGCTGCCCCTCAAACCGCTCCGGGCAATCCATCATCACCCCCAGCATCACCGGCAGCACCCGCGCCAGCAGCGCCCGCCCATCGCGCACCTGGGCGCGGTTGACTGAACTGTTCCACGTCGCCCCGCCGTGCATCAACTGGTTGCGCAACGTGTACAGGCGCACGAACACCTCGTACAGCACCCGCTCCGTGTCCTGCTGCGCCAGTGCATGATGCACGCGCTGGCGCGTATCGTCGAACGCCTCGCGCCAGTGGCTGGGGATGCTGCCGTCGCTGCGCGGGTTGTTCAGCGCATCCCAAAAGGGCTGGAACACGTATTGGTTATCGAGCAATACGCGAATGGGGCCGGGGAACACCTGCCACACTAGCGCGGAGAGAGCCTTGCTCTTGTCCAGCGCACACACGTCGGACATGAAATTGCGGAACGCCTGCCGCTCCGACGTGCCGCCGCCCGCGCCATCACCCAAGTCCTGCGCATAGGCCGCATTGAAGGCGATCCACAGGCAGACAAAGGCCACGTCGTCATCCTCGCCTGCGGCCTCGGCGCGTTGCAGCCAACTCAGGGCGCGGTGCATGCGTAGGGTGAAGGGGCTGCGCTGCTGGGAGATCTGGGCTTGGTGGCGGGCGGCGAGTGTTGCCAGCGAATGGGTCATGGTGGGCGAGGCAGTCATCAGCGTTTGAACCATTTCTCCAAGGTGTTGGCGATCTGGGCGAAGCCAGCCGGCATGGCTGCCACAGCCGTGGAGTTCAGCGGTGTATGGCCGCACTGTGGGCATGCAGCGAAATGGTCATGGCCTGGTACCAGTACGTCGCTGGCAGGGGTCACGGTTTTGCTCCAGTGACAGGCTGGGCAACTGAAGTGGCGTGGAGGCGGGCGGATGGGCATGATTATTTCATTGAATTTTGCTGCAATGCGGTGCAACACTCTTGGTTCAATTCGAAAAATTCTTTCCAAGAGAAATTTTTTTGATAATTCATTTGGTATTGGTGATCAACACGGCAAATATCTGGGCGCTCTTCATAAATAAGGCACAAGGCGTTTTTTCATCCAGATGGCGGCAGGCACCATCGTCTCTATCTAACCACGCGGTGACTGGCGAAAGTGCCACGCTGCGGCAGCAGGCGCCGCAGCGTGTGCATGGAAACGGTGGCAATTCAGATGTCGATGCATTTGACATTGGGGTCATTGATCTGCTGCATCATCTGCACGGCCTGCGCCATGGGGTTTTCCTTAATCTGCGCGACGATCATCGTCAGCGCGGCATTGATTTGCTGATCGTTGCCACAGGCAAAACCATCCTTCAATAGCACAAAAAAACGGTCGAAGTTGTCTGTCCTATCTTTGAAGGTCTTGTGGATCAAATGGTGGAAAACATCGGCCTGCGCCTGGATAGCGGCGAGTCTTACATCGCGGTCTGCGGCAATCTGGGTACGCTTGGTGGCCTCGATTTCCCGTGTGGTTTGGTAATCTTTCCAAGCGTTGATGAGATCGTTAAAGGAGCCGGTGACCTTAGCGCTGCCGCCTTTTATAGTGAGTTGGCGGCTCATGTTGGTAACTAAAGCTTTGCTGACCATGTTTATTACCCCTCGTATTCCAGCACGCCGGCACGGCGGATTTTGGTACGCAACTTGGATTCCAGTTTTTCTGTGGCACTACCATCTTTTTCCAGGATAGGCGTTTCCAGCACGGCCTTGAGTCCCTTACCAACGGCAAGCAGTCGCAGGAAAGAGGCTTCATCGCTGGACAAGCCGGCAGCCGCTTCGTCAAAAAACGGCACCAGTTTTTTGAGAGTGTTCGCCATTTCACTGGCATTGGCTTGCAAGCCCTGAAGGATGAGATGCATGCCTTCGATTTCTGCAATTTTTTCGTCCACTTCGGCCTCATAGGCCCGGGCTTTGGTAAGGGCCTCCTCGGCCTTTGATGCCATCATCAGCCCCGTGATTGCAATGGCCGGCCCAGCGACAAAGCCACCCAGGATGGCCGTACCGCCTGCCATACCCAATCCGCCGGCTGAGAGATCCCCGCCGCCCAGCCAAGCCAGGGTGGCATTGGTGGCGGCTGCGCCGCTGAGGCTGGCGATGGCGGTGCCCGTGGAGGCTGAGGCCAGCAGTCCGACGCTGCCGTAGGCACCCAGGCCCGCCAATGCGCCGCTGGCGGCGCCCGAGAGCAGCCCAGTTTCGATTTTCAGGCTATTGAGCACCATTTTTTCCAGGCTGGGTAAATCCAGCTTTTCAATGGACTCTTTATAGCCTTCTAGTTTGGAGCGACTCTTTTTCCTTCTTTTGATTTCGTCCACCAACCATTTGATTTGGTGGCTGAAGATATGTGCCTTGAGCTTTCCCAGGTTCACGAAGTGGCGATTGGTTTTTTCGCTCCTTCTCCAAAGAGGCAATGGATTCTTCGTGGCGCCGCTTGGCGTCTTTGCCGATGGATTCGGCTCTTCCCAAATCGTCTCTGGCATCCAATCCCTTGTTGACGCCGTAGCCGCCAGCCAGTAGTGAGCCAATTGCGACCGCAGCGGGAATGAGTGGTAGTGGCATTTTTCTCTCCAAAAATTTTTGGAATGCTCAACAAGGCAAAGTTCTAACAGTTGTTGCTGAACTGGTCTTTAGATTCTGGTGCCCATTGTGTCAAAGTCTGTCATTGCCCTCCATAAAAAATCCGCTGAAGAGCATCGGTTGGATTGGGTTTTTAGGTTTCTATTGCAAAAAATCTCGTGCCTTAGAGTCGATATATCAGGTTGGCCCTTTGTTTGCACTAAAGCCAATAACAACGCCAACACCTAATGGAATGGATTTTTCCAAGGCCTTTCTGGTGAAGGTTATGCCGAGTTTTTTGAATATTTCTTTTACTGCTTGAAGTGTGGAGTCTTTTAAATATTGGTGCGCCAATTCGATAAAAGCTTTGGAGCCTATCGCCTTGCCTCCCTCTTTTGCGGCTTCATTGATTGCGCCAAGGCCTGCAATGATGTAGCATATTCTTTTTTCTTCTTCGATTAAAAGGGTGGTGCTGTTTGCGAGTTTCAATGACTCTGCGGCGCAGCCGTCTTGATACGGATCAGCAGGTCCTGCTTCATGCTTTCAAACTCCTCCTGATTTAGCGCACCTTGCTGGTACAGCGCGAAAATTCCCCGCAGTTCATCAATGCCACGCTGCATGGGCGAGGCTTCGGCGGGCTGACTGCCTGCCTTCACTTCCGGTCGGGCGGCTTCGCGCTGCGATGCAGGTGCATTGGCGGCTTTCGCCGTGCTTGGCGGCAGTGGGGTAATCAAGGGCTTCTTGTCCGATGCATCATCGCGTGCGCTTTCGGCCAGCCATGCAAACCCGCGCTGAATGATCTGCACCCCCGCAGAAATCCCATACAGCACGCAGCCGATGGCAAACAGCGACAGCAAGAAAAGAATGAGTTGGCCCATGGTGTTTGCTCCTTGTTGGGTTCAGTCAGTCAATGTGTGAATGGGGGGCCTCAGCCGCCCCACTTCGCCAGGGCCTGCTGCAGCCCTTCCATCAGTTCTTCATGCCACGCCTTCGGCTCCACGATGCGCACGTTGGGTAACCAATACCGCACCACCGGCAGCAACTGGTTGATGTGGTTGATGTGCGTGGTCACGAGCAACGAGCCATCGGCATCCTCGCGTTGCTGCTGCTGGGGCAGCAGTGCGCGGCGGGTGAAGTAGTGCGCCACTTCGGGCGCTACGCGCAACAGTACTTCGGTGGTGCCTGCGGTGAACCACACGTCGTTCTTGGCATTGATGTAGTCCTGATGGGCGCGCTTCGGCGCGAAGCGGCTGCTTTCATCCACCTGCAGGTTTTTGAGCAGCGCCACGCTGAAGTTCTTGAGCTGCCCGGCTTCTTCCGCTGCCAGGTACCAGACGCCGTTTTTGTGGATCAGCCGGTACGGCTGGGCGTGGCGCGGCTTGCCCTTGTAGGTAAACCGGCATTCGCGGTGTTGCTGGATGGCTGCTTGCAGCAGGGCGAAGTGCGGGCTTTGCGCGCCCAGGTCTTCCTGCGGCGCGGGCTGCACGCGGGTGGTGCGGCGGGGCTCGGGGGTTTCCAGCTGTGCAAGCAGGTAGCTGAGGCTGGGGTCGGGAAAGAGGTGCTCTGTGCCCGCCATGCGGGCGTAGTCGTGCAGGTGCGATGCGGGAATGGTGCCGCGCGAGGCGCGGGCAAGCTGCCACAGGCCGTCGGCGTTGCGTTCGGCAATGCCTTCCAGGCGCTGGCGCAGGTCGCGCTCGATGGTGCGTACGTCTACGTCGAACTCCTTGACCAGTTGGTGCTTGTCCAGGGCTTCTCCCTGGTGCAGGCGGGCCAGGATGCCGGACAGGCGCTGGGCCAGCTTTTCGCCTTTGGTGTCAGTGGTGGAGGGCATGGGCAAACGGGCTTTATGGGGGTGTTGGGAGAAGCATAAAAACCCGTTGCGACAGATGGTGTCGTTGGGGAGTGGAGTCCGATGGATGGACCAATGTAAATTTGTGCAACGGTTATTTTGTTGCATATATACGGATTTGGCGACACCCTCTGCCGCACCCTCCCTACATGGGCGATGTGGTCGATCAGGCGCTGGGGCAGGCGGTACGCAAGCTGCGCACGGAGCGGGGCTGGAGCCAGTCCGACTTGGCCCTGCGCGTGGGCATGGACCGCAACTACCTCTCGCTCATCGAACTGGGGTGCAACAGCCCCAGCGTGCGCATGCTCATGCGCTTTTGCATGGCGCTGGATGTGCGCGCCGCCGACCTGCTGGGCGACGTGGAGCGGCGCGTGCAGGCGCAAAAGCCGTTTTAGGGTTTGGGACGAAAATTGCTGCGGGCGCTTGAGTGATAAGCGTCAGCAGCTACTTTTTTCATAGTGCTCAGTGCTGCACCGCAGGCACCTCTTGCACCTGCCCTTGGCGCAGCACGAAGCGGCGCAGTTGCATGCGCTCGGGCGCGGGCTCCGTCTCGCCCAGCGCCGCGATGGGGTCGCGGCTGCCTGCCATGCGCACCCAGGGCTCGGGTGTGCCGTCTTGCGCTTTTTCGAGCGTGGCGGTGGCGATGTCGGAGCAGGAGCCAAATTCCGGCGTGACGGCGATGCCCTGCGGCGTGAGGGTGGCGAAACGGAAGACCGCGGGGCACAGCAGGCCGCCGGTGTCTTGCAGCAGCGCCACGTCCTGGCCCTCCAGCTCGTAGTGCGCCACGATGTGGAGGGCGGCGTTGCCTTGCACGGCTTCGGCAGTGCCGTTGGGCGGTGCTGCGGGTGTTGCCGCTGGCTGGGGCGCGGGTGGGCATGGGCGCCCCAGCAGGGCAAGCAGATGGCTGCGCACCTGGCCCCACCAGCTTTGCCACCAGGCGCTGATGCGTTCCAGCAGCGTGGAGGGGTGGGCGGGTGGCGCGGCTTGGGCCGATGGGGCGGGTGGAGGTTGGCTGCCCAGCACGGGGCGGCCGTTGAAGAGCAGCAGGTACTCGTCGGTGATGGCCAGGCGCCCGTAGCGGGTGCTCAGCTCGCGTTCGTGCAGGGGCAGGCTGGGCTCCATGTGGGCACTGCCTGCTTGGGTGATGAACCACCAGCCGGAGGGCTGGGCGCTGAAGCGCAGTTGCGCGGCCAGGTCTTCGGGCGGCTCGGCCGCGGCGGCGCCTTCGGCCACGCAGTGCAGGCCGGGCAGGCACTGGGCGAGGATGGTTTGCCCGGCCTGCGAGGCGTTGGCGAAGGCTTGGCCGATCAGGTCGCCCGACTCGGGGCTGACGGCCCAGAGCACGGAGTGGGCGGGGCCGCGTTCGAGCTGGCCTTGCAGCGTTTCGGCCTGGGCGCAGCCGCAGGCCAGGGCTGCGAACAGCAGGGTAAGGCGCTTCATGCGATCAGCCCTCCAGCAGCATGCCGAACAGCAGCAGCATGAAGAGGCACGCCAGCCCCGTGGCCGAGAACGTTGTGCCCAGCACGCCATAGAGCTTGTTGCGCCCGGTTTGCACCAGGGCGGCGATGCCCAGGCCCAGGGCCACCATATAGGCCAGCGCCATTAGCAGGAGGACGAGGCCCAGCAGGATGGCGGCGGTGGAATCCTCGTCCATGCGGCCATGGTGGGATTGGAGGGCGCCCGCTATGCCGAGGCCGACGAGAAGCACGGCACTGGCGGCCAGGCTGATGATGAACGAGGCGATGCCCGGCCCCGAGTGGGGCTGCGTGGGGATGGCGGCGTGGTGCATGGCGGCCCTGGCTTACCAGAAGAAGGAGAAGGGGCCGGGATGCGCGGCCTGGTAGGCGCGCACTTTGGCGTCGAATTCGGCGTCGCTCATCAAGATGTAGCGAATGCTTTCCACCACGACGAGTGCGACGGCGGCGAAGTAGAGCAGGCCGCCCAGCGGTGGCAGCACGGCGAGCAGTACGCCGATCAGGAGCAGGCCCAGCAGGTGCACCAATCCCCAGCCCCATGCGCCCATATAGAAGCGGTGCGCGCCGAAGGCCCCCAGGAACAGGGTGAGCAGGGTGATGACGGGCTTGCGCTTGGGCCGCTGGGCCAGGGGTGGGGCGGATGGCGGCGGGGGTGCGGATGGGGCGGCGGCATCGGGCGGGGCCAGTTGCACCTGGCGCGCGCGGCCTTCGGCGTCGGGCACGAAGCCCACGGCCATGCCGCGGTCTGGCGGCACCACGTCCTGCCAGTCGGCGGCGTGGAAGAGAAAGCGCCGCCCGTCGTCGGCGATGATGGCGCCCATTTCCTTCTGCTCGTTGAATACGAGAATCTGTCCTCTCATGTCCTGTCCTCTGCAATGGTTGGTGTTTTAGGCCGTTGGGCCATGACCAGCAGGCGCAGGCAGCTCACTTTTTTGATGGGTGGTGCCTGCGGTGCCGCTGCGAGGGGGACTTTAGAAAGCGCGGGCGACAGGGGATGCCGCAGGGGGCGACGGGCCAAAAAAAAGACCGCCAGGCTGTGGCGGTCTTTTTGGCGAAGGATGGGTGGCGGCTACATCACCGCATCGGCCGGCAGGCGCTGCAGCATGGCGAGGCTACGGGCCACAGTGTCGCGCAGTTCGCGGCGGTCGCAGATGAAGTCCACAGCACCCTTGGTTTGCAGGAATTCGGCGCGCTGGAAGCCTTCGGGCAGGGTCACGCGCACGGTGGACTCGATCACGCGCGGGCCAGCAAAGCCGATCAGAGCCTTGGGCTCGGCGATCACGATGTCGCCCACGAAAGCAAAGCCCGCGCTCACACCGCCCATGGTCGGGTCGGTCAGCACGCTGATGTAGGGCAGGCCCTTCTTGGCCAGGCGCGTGAGCGCGGCATTGGTCTTGGCCATCTGCATGAGCGAGAACAGGCCTTCCTGCATGCGCGCGCCGCCCGTGGCGGTGAAGCAGATGAAGGGCACCTTCTGCTCGATCGCAGTTTCGACGCCGCGCACGAAGCGTTCGCCGACCACGCTGCCCATCGATCCGCCCATGAAGTCGAACTCGAAGCAGGCCGCTACGACGTTGACACTCTTGACGGCGCCGCCCATGACGATGAGCGCATCGGTCTCGCCCGTGTTCTCCAGGGCTTCCTTCAGGCGCTCGGGGTACTTGCGGCTGTCCTTGAACTTGAGGGCATCCACCGGGATGACCTCCTGGCCGATTTCGTAGCGGCCTTCCGCGTCCAGGAAGGCATCCAGCCGCGCACGCGCGCCGATGCGGTGGTGGTGGCTGCAGTGCGGGCAGACGTTCTGGTTCTGCTCCAGGTCGGTCTTGTAGAGCACGGTCTCGCAGCTGGGGCACTTGATCCACAGGCCCTCGGGCATCTGGCGCCGTTCGGTCGGATCGGTTTGCTGGATTTTGGCAGGCAGGAGTTTTTCGAGCCAGGACATAGCGTTTCCTCTTTCAATCTCCGGCGCGCGGCCCTGGTGGGTGCGCGCCGGGCTGCATTATGCGTCCAGCGCCTTGCGCACGCCGCGCAGGAAGTCCACCGTGACGGCCACCACCTTCTCATGGGGCTGGTCTTCGATGAGCTGGATGATGCGGCTGCCGATCACCACGGCGTCGGCCACGCGGCCGATGGCCTGTGCAGTAGCCGCGTCGCGGATGCCGAAGCCCACGCCCACCGGGATGTGCACGTACTTGCGGATGGTGGGCAGCATGGCTTCTACGGCGCCCGTGTCGAGCGCGCCCGAGCCGGTCACGCCCTTGAGCGAGACGTAGTACACGTAGCCGCTGGCCACGCGGGCCACCTGCTGCATCCGCTCCTCGGTGCTCGTGGGGGCGAGCAGGAAGATCAGGTCCATGCCATGTGCGCGCAGGTTGGCGGCGAAGGCCTCGCATTCCTCGGGCGGGTAGTCCACGATGAGCACGCCGTCCACACCGGCTGCGGCCGCGTCGCGCACGAAGCCGCCTGCGCCATGGATCTGGTCGTAGCGCTCCACGGGGTTGGCGTAGCCCATGAGCACGACGGGCGTCTTGTCGTTGCGCTGGCGGAAATCGCGCACGTGGCCCAGCACCTGGGCCATGCCAATGCCCAGTGCCAGAGCCTTCTCGCCGGCTTTCTGGATCACGGGGCCATCGGCCATCG
Organism: Acidovorax sp.; assembly: GCA_030150585.1. Lineage (GTDB taxonomy): Bacteria > Pseudomonadota > Gammaproteobacteria > Burkholderiales > Burkholderiaceae_C > JASLFM01. The sequence goes on along the minus strand of JASLFM010000005.1, from coordinate 12,018 downwards.
GGTCGGAGAAGGGCACGCCCAGTTCGATCACATCGGCACCGGCCTCGACCATGCCGTGCATGAGCGCAGGCGTGATGTCGGCGAAGGGGAAGCCCGCCGTCACGTAGGGGATGAGGGCCTTGCGGCCTTTGGATTGCAGTTCGGCGAAGGTGTCGGTGATGCGGCTCATGCTGCAGGTCCTCCCTTCACGGTCAACCCGCGCATCGACGGGCGGTCGTAGAAATCCACGCCCGACAGGTCGGCCACGGTGCCGATGTCCTTGTCGCCTCGGCCCGACAGGTTCACGAGGATGGATTGGTCGGGGCGCATGGTCTTGGCGAGTTGCATGGCGTAGGCCACGGCGTGGCTGGATTCGAGCGCAGGGATGATGCCCTCGGTGCGGCACAGGTAGTGGAAGGCCTCGAGGGCCTCCTTGTCGGTGATGCCCACGTACTGTGCGCGGCCGATGTCCTGCAGCCAGGCGTGCTCAGGGCCTACACCGGGGTAGTCCAGGCCCGCGCTGATGCTGTGCGTCTCGGTGATCTGTCCGTTCTCGTCCTGAAGGATGTAGGTGCGGTTGCCGTGCAGCACGCCGCTGCTGCCGCGCTGCAGGCTGGCCGAGTGCTTTCCGCTGTCCAGGCCTTCGCCCGCGGCTTCCACGCCGATCAGGCGGGTCTTCTCGAACGGGATGTAGGGATGGAAGATGCCCATGGCATTGCTGCCGCCGCCCACGCAGGCGATCACGGCGTCGGGCTGCGTGGCAGCGATCTTCTGAGCTGCAAGCATGGGAGGCATTTGCTCGATGGCCTCCTTGCCGATCACGCTCTGGAAGTCGCGCACCATCATGGGGTAGGGGTGGGGGCCGGCCACCGTGCCGATGATGTAGAAGGTGTTGTCCACGTTGGCCACCCAGTCGCGCATGGCCTCGTTGAGCGCATCCTTGAGCGTCTTGCTGCCCGACTCCACGGGCACCACGGTGGCGCCCAGCAGCTTCATGCGGTAGACGTTGGGGCTCTGGCGCTTCACGTCCTCGGCGCCCATGTAGACCACGCATTCCAGGCCGTAGCGCGCGCAGATGGTGGCCGTGGCCACGCCGTGCTGGCCCGCGCCCGTCTCGGCAATGATGCGCGGCTTGCCCATCCGCTTGGCGAGCATGGCCTGGCCGATCACGTTGTTGATCTTGTGCGCGCCCGTGTGGTTCAGGTCCTCGCGCTTGAGGTAGATCTGCGCGCCGCCCATTTCGCGGCTGGTGCGCGCGGCGTGGTAGACGGGCGAAGGGCGGCCGACGAAGTGCGCCAGCTCGTACTCGAATTCGGCGAGGAATTCCGGGTCGTTCTGGTAGCGCGCATAGGCTTCGCGCAGCTCGGTGAGCGCATGGGTCAGCGTTTCGCTGGCGAAGCTGCCGCCATAGGGGCCGAAATGGCCCGATGCATCAGGTTGGTGGTAAGTCGACATGGGTGTTCTTTGCAAGTTGGGCATCGGCCGCACGCACGGCGGCGACGAAGCGGTGGATCTTCTCGGCGTCCTTGACGCCCTTGGCGGGGCGGCCGTCGGGGCCGTCTGCCTCCACGCCCGAGCTGACGTCAACGGCCAGCGTCAGGCAACGCGGGCGCACTTGCAAAATGCCATCGGTCACGTTTGCAGGCGTGAGTCCACCAGACAAAACGAGATGAGAGCCGACGCTTGGTGGTAGAAGTGACCAATTGAATGCCTTGCCGCCGCCGCCATAGCCGTCGACGTGGGCGTCGAGCAGGATGGCCTGGGCGCGAGAGTGTTGCCGGGCATATTCTACGAGGTCGAAGCGGGCCGCGCCGTCGCCCAGGGGAATGCGTGCGGCGCGCAGGTAGGGGCGCGCGCCGCCGCCCGTGGCGGCCCAGCATTCCTCGGGCGTCTCGTCGCCATGGAATTGCACGATAGCGCCCGGCACCTGTGCGCAGGCAGCTATCACATTGGTAGCGGTTTCGTTCACCACGAGCAGCACCGGTGTGACGAAGGGCGGCAGCCGGCGCGCCAGCTCGGCGGCGCGCTGGGGCGTCACGGCGCGCGGGCTGGGCGCGTAGAGCACGAAGCCCACGGCATCGGCGCCGGCCTCCACGGCGGCATCCACGTCCTGCTCGCGCGTCAGGCCGCAGATCTTGATGCGCGTGCGGTAAGTGGATGGGGGAGGTGTACGGGGCTGGAGGCTGCTCATGGCAGCCAATCATACGCAGCGGTGCGCGTGGGCAGGCCCCAGGCCGCGTCGTAGACGGGCCCCAGGAAATAGAGGCCGTCGGGTGCGAAGGTGGGTGCGGCAGCGTCACGCGAGCGTGCTGCCAGCACGTCGGCCATCCAAATGGGCGGCTTGAGACCTTGGCCCACGGCGATCAGGCAGCCCATGATATTGCGCACCATGTGGTGCAGGAAGGCATTGCCCTCGAATTCGAAGCGCCAGTAGCAGGTATCGCCCTCGCCGCGCCGCTGCACGTCGATGCGATGCAGCGTCTTGACGGGCGACTTGGCTTGGCAGGCCGAGGCGCGGAATGACGTGAAATCGTGCTCGCCCAGCAGGTGTCGCGCCGCGGCGCGCATGGCGTCGCCATCGAGGGGATGGAACACCCAGCCCACGCGGCCCGCTTCGACGCTGGGGCGCACGGGCGACTGCAGCAGCACGTAGGCATAGCGGCGTGCCGTGGCGCAGGCGCGCGAGTGGAAGGCGTCGGGCACGGGCTGGGCCCACTGCACGGCGATGTCGGGCGGCAGGAAGGTGTTGGTGCCGCGCACCCACGAGAACGGGGTGCGCTGCAGGGGGGTGTCGAAGTGGACGACCTGCATGAGGCCATGCACGCCCGCGTCGGTGCGGCCTGCGCAGATCGTGGCCACCTCCTGAGTAGCAAAGCGGCCCAGGGCCGCTTCGAGGTGGTCTTGCACGGTGTTGCCCGAGGGCTGGCTCTGCCAGCCGTTGTAGCGCTGCCCGTTGTAGCTGACGCCGAGCGCGACCCGGGTGGTCGGCCCGGACATCAGCCGATGTCGGCCAGCAGCCGCTGGGCGCGTGCCTTGACCGGGCCCGACGCTTCGGCGATCACTTCCTCGATCAGGGTACGCGCGCCGTCGCTGTCGCCAATGGCGTGGAACTCTTCGGCCAGTGCGAGCTTGGTGTCCAGCGGGTCGCCCGTTTCCTCGGACGCAGCCACGGGTGCCGGTGCGGGAGCGGAGGCTTTGGGCCCGGGCGTGTGAAGCGGGGCCGGATTGGTCGTGAGGTCCAGGGACAGGTCGCCCAGGTCGAACTCCAGGGACGATTCTTCGGGCGCTGCTGCCTTGGCCTCGGCGCTGGTCAGCGGTGCCATGCCCGAGGCCAGCAGTTCAAGCCCTTCCGTGGGGAACTCGAGATCGGCCATCTGAGGGGCTTCTGTGGCGGCAGGTGCTGGAGCCGGGGCGGGCGCGGCAGCGTCGAGCGTACCCAGATCCAGTTCGGGCACCGGGGGAGCAACGGGCTCGGGGGCTGCGGGCGCTGGAGCAGGCCCTGCAACAGCGGCTGCCGTGGAGGCCAGCGCGCCCGCGGCCGCGGCGGCCGCTGCAAAACCGCCTGGAGTGGCCGGCGGTGCGGGAGGGGCTTCGCTCAGGGCGTCGCCGGGCAGGTCGAGGTCCAGATCCAGGTCCAGATCCGGGGGCAGTGCGGTCGCGGGGGCAGAGGGCGATGCCGCGGCCTGGGTGGCGGGGAAACCGGTCAGCGGTGCGGGTGCGCTGGCTTCCGCAGCGGCCATGCCAGGGCGGCCGCCAGGCTGGTACAGCGGGTTCGCGGGGTCGATCTCGCGGCCCAGCTCGGCCACACGGGCCCAATCGGGGCCTTCGCCCTGGGTCAGTTGGAAGACATCGCCCGCCACGGCCTCCAGGGCCTTGCGATCCTGGCGCTTGGCGTAGATTTCGCCCAGCTTTACGTGCACCGAGGTACGGGCGGGGTTGTGGCGCGCAGCTTCCTTGAGGATTTCCTCGGCCTGCAAGTCGCGGCCGTAGGCCAGGTAGACGTCGGCCTCGGCCACCGGATCCACATCACCGCCCGCATCGAGCTGGCTGGGCGAGTAGGCCATCGACGAGCCTGTGGTCATCTCGCTGCTGGCCGTATCGATGCGCTGGCCGCCGCTGGCGCCAAAGAACGAATCGGGCTGGAGCTTGCTCTCCATGAAGGTGCTGTCCACACCCGTACCAGCCGCACTGCGGCGGCGCTGAATCACGCGGTATGCGCCGTAGCCCAGCAGCAGGGCCAGCAGACCGCCACCGGCCATGGGAATCATGGGATCCTCCGCGAGGCTGGACAGGAAGCTGGGCTCCTCCTGCGCGGGTGCCGGTGCAGGTGCGGGGGGCTTGGGTGGCGTGGGAGCGGGGGCTGGAGCCGGTGCTGGCGCGGCGGTTTCTGCCGATGCCGCCTCCGTGGGGGCCGAGGCCGCAGCCACGGGTGCCGGAGCAGGGGCCGCTTCGGCGGAGGCCGGTGCCGCTGGGGCGCTGGCCGCCGCTGCAGGAGCTGGCACACCACTGGGGGCCGCGACCGGCACGCCCGGGGCGGCGGGTGCCGATGCAGGGGATGCCGTGCCCGCCGGTGCAGAGGCTGCGCTGAGTTTGTTCAGGTCGGAGATGTTGCGCGACAGCTCCGCCATGCGGGTGGAGTTCTCGCTGGCTTGTTTGTCCTTCGCCAGCTTGTCATCGGCGGATTTCTGGCCTGGCAGGGCGCCCTTGGACAGCGTGAGCTTGTCGGGCGCGGTCGTGGCGGGGCGCTTGTCCTCAACCTGCGTCTGCACTTTGCCGCTGGCCGCGCGGGTGGATGCCGCCACCTCGGTCGCGGGCACGGAAGAAGCGAGCTTACGGCGGAATTCGTTGAAGTCGCGGCTTTGCGCGGCCACGATCTGGCGTGCCTCGCTCGCGGGCACGGACTGTGCCGCTGCCTCGTCGGGCAGCTGCAGCACCGCGCCTGCCCGGAGGCGGTTCATGTTGCCGCCGACGAAGGCGTCGGGGTTGCTGCGCATCATGGCCACGAGCATTTGGTCGAGCGATACGCCGGCAGGGCGGTGGATGCTCGCCAGGCGGCCCGCGGTATCGCCAGGGCGCACGGTCACGGTGCCGGCGGCTTCGGCGGCTGGCGCAGCCGGACGGGCCGCAGCGCGGGCGGGCGCAGGCTGCACCGGTGCAGCCGCCACAGCGGGGGCGGCGGACAGGGTGCGGGGGGGCGTGGCCGGCTGTGCGGCGACAGGGGCGCTGCCGGTTTGCGGAGCGGCGGTCACGGCCACGGGTGCCTGGCGCAGGGCCGGCGGATCGAACAGCATGGTGTAGCTGCGCACGATCTGGCCCGAGCTCCAGGTGGCGTCGAGCACGAGGTCCACAAAGGGCTCGTTTACCGGGCGGTTGCTCGAGAGGCGAAGCACCATGGAACCGTCGGCGCGGCGCTGCAATTGCACCTGCAGGCCGTTGACCGCGGGTGAATATTCCATGCCCTGGGAGCGGAAAACCTCGGGCGATGCCGTCTGGGCGCGCAGCGATTCGGCTTCGGCGGGTGTGATCTGGGGCAGTTCGATCTCGGCGCGCAGGGGCTCGCCCAACGCAGATTGCACGGTGATGCGGCCCAGGGCCAAGGCAGAGGCATCGGTCGCATAAAGGCCGGCCGATGCCACGGCCGCGGCGGCCAGAGCGGAGAATTTCCAACGATGCATGTTTGCCATCAACTGTGTGGGTTGTGCGGCGCGATCGAGCGGCGCTTTTGTTCTCATGGTCCGTCCCCGCCCCGGCGCTGTAAAAAATGTAAAAAGCACCTTAGCAGCAATGTTTTGCACTGACAAGCTAACGTAGCGCCGAAGCTTTGATAGCCCTGTGCAGGGGGCTGGGTGGGGGGGCGTGCCGTTGTCTTATGACAACGAGCCGTAACAGGGTGTGTCCAGTCCGCTTCCTCCAAAAAGAATGCGGACGCCGATCCGGCGCCCGCATTTCATACCTTGACCCAGGTTTGGATCAGGCGTCCAGCAGGATGCGCAGCATGCGGCGCAGGGGCTCTGCGGCGCCCCACAGGAGCTGGTCGCCAATGGTGAAGGCACCCACGTACTCGGGGCCCATGGCCATCTTGCGGATGCGGCCCACGGGGATGGTCATGGTGCCGGTCACGGCCACGGGTGTGAGGTCTTTCAGCGTGGCTTCGCGCGTGTTGGGAACGACCTTTACCCACGGGTTGTCGGCGGCGATCATGGCCTCAATATCGGCCACAGGCACGTCCTTCTTCAGCTTGAAGGTAAGCGCCTGGCTGTGGCAGCGCATGGCGCCCACGCGCACGCAGAAGCCATCCACAGGCACTGCTGCGGCACCGAAGCCTTCGCCCTGGCCCAGGATCTTGTTGGTCTCGGCCATGCCCTTCCATTCTTCCTTGGACATGCCATTGCCCAGGTCCTTGTCGATCCATGGGATCAGGCTGCCGCCCAGCGGCACGCCGAAGTTGGCCGTCTCTGCGCCAGTCAGCGCGCGTTGCTTGGCAATGACCTTGCGGTCGATCTCGAGGATGGCGCTCTTGGGATCGTCGAGCAGGTTGCGGACCTCGGCGTTCAGCGTGCCGTACTGCGTGAGCAGCTCGCGCATGTGCTGGGCGCCGCCGCCGCTGGCAGCCTGGTAGGTCTGGGTGCTCATCCACTCGACGAGGCCGGCCTTGTACAGCGCGCCCACGCCCATAAGCATGCACGACACGGTGCAGTTGCCGCCGATCCAGTTGTTGCCGCCCTGGGCCAGTGCATTCTTGATGACGGGCATGTTGACGGGGTCGAGGATGATGACGGCGTCATCCTTCATGCGCAGCGTGGAGGCCGCGTCAATCCAATGGCCCTTCCAGCCGGCGGCGCGCAGCTTGGGGAAGACTTCCGTCGTGTAGTCGCCGCCCTGCGCCGTGATGATGATCTCGCAGCGCTTGAGCTGCTCGATGTCGAATGCGTCCTGCAGCGTGGTCTCGTTCTTCGCCATGGCGGGGGCCTTGCCGCCCGCGTTCGAGGTGGAGAAGAACAGAGGCTCGATCAGATCGAAATCCTTTTCCTCGGTCATGCGGTCCATCAGGACCGAACCGACCATGCCTCGCCAGCCGACCAAACCTACCAACTTGCTCATTTCATCGCCCTTTCAAAGTAAAAACAGTACGCACGCGACCGGTGGCTGCTTTCTTCCGCGCCCGGCTCGTCTGGGCCAGGGAGGGCGCACGACGATGCCGGAGCTGGATCAGCCCGTAATGGTCGTGGTTTTGGTGGTGATTGCGCGCGCAGCCATGCGTGCCTTGGCGGCAGAGGCGGTGTTCAGGGCGAACGGGCGGGCGGCAAACATAGTTTCGCATTGTAGCGGAACCCATGGATGCCGTGGTTTGGCGTGCCGCTGCAGCGGCTGCGCTGCTGTCATCCCCGCTGGATGGACACCCCGCCATCCACCAGCATGGCGGTTCCGGTGACGAACGACGCCGCATCGGATGCAAGGTACAGCGCGGCCTGCGCAATCTCCTGCGGTTGTGCCAGGCGTTTGAGGGCATGCAACTGGGCGACCTGGGCCAGCGCCTCTGGCGTGCCATTCATGGTGCACGCCATGGGTGTGAGGGTGCCGCCCGGCAGCAGGGCATTCACACGGATGCCCTTCGCCCCGAATTCCGTGGCCAGCGCCTGGGTCAGGCCGACCAGCCCTGCCTTGCTCGCGGCGTACGCCGCGGTGCCTGCAAAGGCGGCGGTATGTCCCACGAAGGTGGAGGTCAAGATGACCGAGCCACCACCGCGTGCGAGCATCGCGGGGATCTGGTGCTTGGCGCCGAGGAACGCGCTGGTGAGGTTGGTCTCCACGGTATCGCGCCAATCGTTCAGTTGCACATCCGTCGTGGGTTGCAGCGGGCCCATGGTGCCCGCGTTGTTGAAGGCGATATCGAGGCCGCCAAAGCGCTCCACGGCAGTGGTGACGAGCGCCCGTGCGTAGCCCTCATCGCGCACATCGCCGGCCACGGCAACTGCCTGTCCTCCCTGTTGCGAGATGGCAGCGACGAGCTGCTCCAGCTCTGCCTGGCGCCGTGCGCCTACGACGACGGCCGCCCCGGCCTCTGCGAAGAGCAGGGCTGCTGCACGGCCAATGCCCGAGCTGGCGCCGGTGACGATGGCAACGCGTTGGGACAGGGAAGGATGGGACATGGAGACTCCTTTGGGTTGGTGGAAGGGGGGAGTCTCCTGGCGCGCGGGCCTTGGTGTCTGGCCGGATCCGGACTTGCGGTGCGCATGCCTTCACCGCAAAAAAAGCGGCCCCGCAGGGCCGCTGGTGCAATGCGCGGATGCCGCCCGTCAGGCGGACAGAGCCTTCACCACGGCATCGCCCATCTGCGCCGTGCCCACCTTGGTGGTGCCTTCGCTGTAGATGTCGGGCGTGCGCAGGCCCTGGGCCAGCACCTTCTTCACGGCGTTCTCGATGCGGTCGGCGGCGGCGGCTTGGTTCAAGCTGAAGCGCAGCATCATCGCTGCCGAAAGGATGGTGGCCAGCGGGTTGGCCACGCCCTTGCCGGCGATGTCGGGTGCGCTGCCATGGCTGGGTTCGTACAGGCCCTGGCGCTTGTCGTTCAGGCTGGCCGATGGCAGCATGCCAATGGAGCCGGTGAGCATGGAGGCCTCGTCGGAGAGGATGTCGCCGAACATGTTGCCGGTCACGATCACATCGAACGCCTTGGGCGCCTTCACAAGCTGCATGGCAGCGTTGTCGACGTACATGTGCTCCAGTGCCACGTCGGGGTAGTCCTTGTGCACTTCGGTCACCACGTCCTTCCAGAACTGGAAGGTTTCGAGCACGTTGGCCTTGTCCACGCTGGTCACCTTCTTGCCCCGCTTGCGCGCGGCCTCGAAGGCCACGCGCGCGATGCGCTCGATCTCGGGCTTGGAATAGCGCATGGTGTCGAAGGCTTCCTCTGCGCCGGGGAAGTGGCCGTCCGCTGCCGTGCGGCGGCCGCGCGGTTGGCCGAAATAGATGTCGCCCGTCAGCTCGCGGATGATGAGGATGTCCAGGCCCGCGATCAGTTCGGGCTTGAGGCTCGACGCGCCCACGAGCTGCTCGTAGCAGATGGCGGGGCGGAAGTTGGCGAACAGGCCCAGGTTCTTGCGCAGGCCCAGAATGGCCTGCTCGGGGCGCAGGGGGCGGTCGAGCTTGTCGTACTTCCAGTCGCCCACGGCGCCGAACAGCACCGCGTCGGCGGCCTTGGCCAGGTTGAGCGTGGACTCGGGCAGCGGGTGGCCGTGGGCCTCGTAGGCAGCGCCGCCGACCAGGGCGGATTCCATCTCGAATTTCAGGTCGAGGGCCTTCAGGACCTTGACGGCCTCGGCGACGATCTCGGTGCCGATGCCGTCACCGGGCAGAACTGCGATTTTCATGGTTTACTTCTCTTTTGATAGCTGATCGCGCCCGCCAGGCGGGCGCCAGAAACGGATTTGGCTTGAGGCGATCAGCCTTGCATGGTGTGCGCAAGCCAAGGCTTGGTGGCCAGGCGCTCGGCTTCGAAGGCCGCGATCTTGTCCTTGTGGCGCAGCGTGAGGCCGATGTCATCGAAGCCGTTGAGCAGGCAGTACTTGCGGAACGGCAGCACGTCGAACGGGATGGCATCGCCCTGCGGCGGGCGGATCACCTGCTGGTCCAGGTCGATGGTGAGTTCGTAGCCGGGGAAGGCCGCCACTTCGTCGAACAGGCGGGCTACCGTGGCTTCGGGCAGCACGATGGGCAGCAGGCCGTTCTTGAAGCAGTTGTTGAAGAAGATGTCGGCAAAGCTCGGCGCGATGACGGCACGGAAGCCATACTGGTCCAGCGCCCAGGGCGCGTGCTCGCGGCTCGATCCGCAGCCGAAGTTCTTGCGCGCGATGAGGATGCTGGCGCCCTTGTAACGCGGCTGGTTCAGCACGAAATCGGGGTTGGGCTTGCGTGCCGACTCGGGCACGCCGGGCTCGCCCTTGTCGAGATAGCGCCATTCGTCAAACAGGTTGGGGCCGAAGCCCGTCTTCTTGATCGACTTGAGGAACTGCTTGGGGATGATGGCGTCGGTGTCGACGTTCTCGCGGTCCATGGGGGCCACCAGGCCCTTGTGCACGGTGAATTTCTGCATGGTGGTGTCTCTTTACTTGGCGGCGCGCTCGATGGCGGAGCCGGCTTTGCCGATGTCCTGGCCCATGCCCTTGACGGTGTTGCAGCCGGCGAGGACGAAGGCCAGGGCGAGCAGGGCGGTGAGTTGTTTCATGGTGAATCTCCTGGGCAGGGCCGGTCAGGCGAACTGGCGCACGTCCACGAAGTGACCGTGCACGGCGGCGGCGGCGGCCATCGCAGGGCTCACGAGGTGGGTGCGCCCGCCCGCGCCCTGGCGGCCTTCGAAGTTGCGGTTGCTGGTGGAGGCGCAGCGCTCGCCGGGCTCCAGCCGGTCGGCGTTCATGGCCAGGCACATGGAGCAGCCGGGTTCGCGCCACTCGAAGCCCGCAGCCTTGAAGATCTGGTCGAGGCCCTCGCGCTCGGCCTGTTCTTTCACGAGGCCCGAGCCCGGCACGACCATGGCCAGCTTGACGTTGCCGGCGACCTTGCGGCCCAGCTTCTTGACCACGGCCGCGGCCTCGCGCATGTCCTCGATGCGGCTGTTGGTGCACGAGCCGATGAACACCTTGTCCACGAAGATGTCGTTCAGCGGTTTGCCAGGCTCCAGTGCCATGTAGGTGAGGGCGCGCTCGATGGCTCCGCGCTTGTTGGCGTCCTTCTCCTTGTCGGGGTCGGGCACGCGGGCATCCACGCCCAGCACCATTTCGGGCGAGGTGCCCCAGGTGACCTGCGGAACGATCTGTGCGGCGTCGAGCGTGACCACGGTGTCGAACTTCGCGTCGGCGTCGGAGTGCAGCGTCTTCCAGTAGGCCACGGCCTGGTCCCACTCCACGCCCGTGGGCGAGAGCGGGCGGCCCTTCACGTACTCGATGGTCTTCTCATCGACCGCCACCAGGCCCGCGCGCGCGCCGGCCTCGATCGCCATGTTGCACACGGTCATGCGGCCTTCCATCGACAGGGCGCGGATGGCGCTGCCCGCGAATTCGATGGTGTAGCCCGTGCCGCCAGCGGTGCCGATCTTGCCGATGATGGCCAGCACGATGTCCTTGGCCGTCACGCCGGGGGCCGTGGCGCCTTCCACCTTCACGAGCATGTTCTTGGCCTTCTTGGCCAGCAGCGTTTGCGTGGCCATCACGTGCTCGACCTCGCTGGTGCCGATGCCGTGGGCCAGCGCGCCGAAGGCGCCGTGGGTGCTGGTATGGCTGTCGCCACACACCACGGTCATGCCGGGCAGCGTGGCGCCGTTCTCGGGGCCGATCACGTGCACGATGCCCTGGCGCTTGGAGAGGAAGGGGAAGAACGCGGCCGCACCACTCTCGGCGATGTTCTTGTCCAGCGTGGTGATCTGCTCCTTGCTGATCGGGTCGGCAATGCCGTCGTAGCCGCGCTCCCAGCCCGTGGTGGGCGTGTTGTGGTCGGCCGTGGCCACGATGGAGCTCACGCGCCAGACCTTGCGGCCTGCCTCGCGCAGGCCTTCGAACGCTTGCGGGCTGGTCACCTCATGGACCAGGTGGCGGTCGATGTAGAGCACGGCCGTGCCGTCCTCCTCGGTGTGGACGACGTGCTCGTCGAAGATCTTGTCGTACAGGGTGCGTCCCATGGCGGTCTCGTTTCGTCTTTCAGGTGGGGTGGAGTTGGATTCTAGGTGGCGGTCGAAGTGCTGTTTTCGGCCGGGGCGGGCAACGGTGCGAGGTGCTCGACCAGCAGCCGCGCGGTGACGGGCAGCGCATCGAAGTCGCGCGCCACCAGGCGCAGCGCGCGCTGGGCCCAGGGGTCGCCCAAGGGCACGGCGGCCAGCTGGCCCACGCCGCGCATCAGCGCGAAGGCCCGGTCGGGCAGCAGGCCCACGCCCAGGCCGTTGTCGATCATGCGGCACATGGCGTCCAGGCTCGTGACCTGGATGCGCTGGCGCAGCGGCCGCCCGGCCTGCGCCGCGGCCTGGCGCATGGCCAGGCTGATGCTGCTGCC
>JASLFM010000571.1 GCA_030150585.1 Acidovorax sp. | reverse complement strand
CTTGTCCTGCTCGTTGCGCAGGTAGGCCACGGCGAACTGGCGGATGTTGTCGTAGTCGTCCACGTCGCCGTTGGCGGTGAACTCGCGGTCGTCGGCCTTGACGCTCTTCTTTGCCAGGAAGTCGTTGGCAATGTCCTGGATGTAGTCGCCGTTGTAGAACGCCTTGCTGGCCGGATTCTCGGGGTCGGTGGGCCAGCAGTCGTCGCCGGGCTTGAAGCCCTTGGCGCGCAGCTGCGTGCTCTTGGTGAGGGTGTCGATCTGCACACCCGCGTCGTTGTAGTAGAACTCGCGGTGCACGCTCCAGCCCTGGGTGCCGAACAGGTTGCAGATCGCGTCGCCCAGTGCCGCCTGGCGGCCATGGCCCACGTGCAGCGGGCCCGTGGGGTTGGCCGAGACGAATTCCACCAGCACGCGCCGGCCGTTGGCGGGCTGGAAGCCGAAGCGCTCGCCCGCAGCCAGCACTTCGCGCACCACTTCCTGCTTGGCGGCGGGCTTGAGGCGGATGTTGATGAAGCCAGGCCCGGCGATCTCGATCTCAGACACCCAGCGTGCGTAGGCCGGTGTGGCGAGCAGCGCCGCGCGCAGCGTCTCGGCCAGTTGGCGGGGATTCTGCTTGGCCGCCTTGGCCAGCTGCATGGCAGCCGTGCAAGCGAAGTCGCCATGCGCGGCCACCTTGGGCGATTCGAACGCCGCGCGCACACCGGCGCCGGGCGACAATTTTTCCAGCTCGCCGGCCAGCGCCGCGAGCAATTCCTGTTTGACGGAGAGCATGCGCGGATTCTACGGGCCGGCCGTCATCCAAGCCCATGGTTATGACGTTATGCTGGATAGCCTCTGGGAACATCCTCCAGGGCTTTCATCCACATCCATTGCAGGAGCACATTTCATGAACAAGCTGCTTACCGTGGTTGCCGCCGCCGGCCTCGCCTTCTCCTTCGCCACTGCCCATGCAGCGGAAGACGCCGCCAAGCCCAAGACGGCCCAGCAGACCAAGATGGCGACGTGCAACGCCGACGCGGGTGACAAGAAGGGCGACGAGCGCAAGGCTTTCATGAAGCAATGCCTCTCTGCCAAGAAGGAGACCCAGCAGGACAAGATGAAGTCCTGCAACGCCGACGCCAAGGCCAAGACCCTCAAGGGCGACGAGCGCAAGGCCTTCATGAAGGAGTGCCTGAGCAACAAGCCCGCTGCCTGAAATCCACGCGGATCGCTCCAGGCCATCGCCCCGCAGTGCGGGGCGATTTTTTTAGCGCGTACCGATGCCGCGCGCCAGGAACACAGCCAGCAACGGTATCACCGCGACCAGGTGGGCCTCGATCATCACGATGCGGCGCGTGGAGCGGATCTCGCCCTCCGTGGGCAGCGCCCCGGTGGCGCGCAGCTGGCGACGCCAGCGCAAAAAGCGCACCGTGGGCACGATGGACAGCAGTCCGATCACCACGAACAGACCCACCTTGGCGTGCAGCAGCGGCTGCGCCCAGTACCACGCCGTGCCCTTGGCGCCCCACCAGGTGCGCGCCAGCCCCGTGGCCAGGACCGCGATGGCCGAAGCACCGTAGATTGCATCGACACGCGCCAGGCGCTCCACCACGGCGGCGTTGAACCATTCGGCACGGCACAGCGCCGCCTCGCTGGCGAGGAAAGTGGCCAGGGTCAGGATGGCCAGGATGTGGGCATAGGCCAGCAGGGCTTCGGTGGTGCTCATGGGGCGGATTCCATGCGAGGGGCGGTTGCTGCCGCATGGTAGCGCAGCCCGCGCGGACCGGACCGGCGGATCACTTGCCCACGCGCGCGGACGTGTCGCGGCGCCAGAACTCGGGCTGGCCGTAGTGGCGCTTGAGGTATTCAATCCATAGCCGCACGCGCAGCGGCATGTGCTTGCGCTGCGGAAACACCACGTAGATGCCATTGGGCGGGGCCGAGAAGTCCTCGAGCACCGCGACCAGGCGGCCCGCTGCGATCTCGGCTTCCACCTCCCAGGTGCTGCGCCAGGCGATGCCCCAGCCGCCCAGGCACCAGTCGTGCAGCACCTGACCGTCGGAGCAGTCGAGCGGCCCGCCGGGCTTGAAGTGGACGACCTCGGTGGCGCCGCTCCCGCCTTCCACGGGCACGCGAAACGCCCAGCCGCGCGTCTGCGAGGCATCGCTCGACAGCGTAAGGCAGTCGTGCTGCGCGAGCTCGCTCGGGTGGCGCGGCGTGCCGTGGCGCTGCAGGTACTGCGGCGTGGCCACGCACAGGCGCCGGTTGTCGGCGATACGCACGCTCACCAGGGCCGAATCGGGCAGGTCGCCCACGCGCACCGCGCAGTCGAAGCCCTCGCCCGCCAGGTCCACCACGCGGTCGCTGAGGTTCAGGGAGATCGTGACCTCGGGGTGCAGCTCTCGGAACAGCGGCACCAGCGGCGCCACGTGCCGCCGCCCGAAGCCTGCGGGCGCCGTGATGCGCAAGTGCCCCGTGGCCTTGACGCCGCCGGCCGAGACGCTGGCCTCGGCGTTGGCGATGTCGGCCAGCAGGCGCTGGCAGTCTTCAAGGAACGCGCTGCCCTCGTGCGTGAGCGTGATGCGGCGCGTGGTGCGCACCAGCAGCTTCACCCCCAGGCGCTCTTCGAGCGCATCGAGCCGGCGCCCCATGATGGCGGGCGCGACCCCCTCCACCTTGGCGGCGGCCGTGAGGCTGCCGCGCGTCGCCACCGAGACGAAGGATTCGAACGCCTTGAGTTTGTCCATGCGCCGAGATTAGGCGCTTAAAAGTCAAAAATCAAGCCGTGGAGCGCATGGATTCGATATCGTCCCGCTCGTGGGAATGCAGAAGCACCCCGCCTGCGGCTCCATGGGCACCCGCAACGCGCCGCGGGGATTCCGGAGTGGCATAACGCTCCTGCAAAAATAGCTGCTAGCGCTTGCCACGGGCGCAACTCAGGCCAATTTAGCTCCAATTTTCAGTCGGGCTTGATGTGGGCCGTCTGTATGACCTTGCCCCATTTGTCCTGCTCTGCGCGCTGAAATGCGGCCAGCTTGTCGGGGGGGCCGCCCACGGGCACCGCGCCCAGTTCCGCCAGACGGCGTGCGACCTCGGGCTTCTTCAGTACACCATCCAACGCCTCGGACACGCGCTGGACGATGGGGGCGGGCGTTCCGGCCGGGGCATACATCGCATACCACGACGATGCATCGAAGTCCTTGAGCCCCAAGGCCTCGGCCACCGTAGGCACCTGCGGGTACTCGGCCAGGCGCTGGGCCGTGGTGACGCCCAGCAGGTTCAGCTTGCCCGACCTGACGAAGGGCGTGCTGGTGAGCAGCGTGTCGAACATGATCTGCACCTGCCCGCTCACCAGGTCCGACACCGCCGGGCCGGAGCCCTTGTAGGGCACGTGCGCCATACGGGTGCCAGTGCGGGTCTTGAAGTATTCAGGTACCAGGTGCGACGAACCGCCCGTGCCGGCCGACGCGAAATTGACGCGATCCGGGTTCGCCTGCAGGTAGCTCACCAGTTCCGGCAGGGTTTTGACCGGCAGCTCGCGCGGATTGGCAACGACCACGATGGGCACGGTCAGCACCAGGGACACGGGCGCGAAGTCCTTGTTCGGGTCATAGGGCAGCTTGGGGTACAGGCGCGGGTTGATGGCCATGGTGCCGATGCTGGCCATCATGAAGGTGTAGCCGTCGGGCGCGCTGCGGGCAGCCTCCTGGGCACCAATGAAGCCGTGGGCACCGCCCTTGTTGTCCACGATAACCGGAGTTTTCAGCACCTCGCCCAGCGCCTGGCCGACTACGCGCGCCGTGATGTCGGTGGGGCCGCCCGCAGGGAACGGCACGACGATGCGGATGGGCTTGTCGGGCCAGCGGCCCTGCGCCTGTGTCTGTGCCTGCGCGAGGCCGTGGCCCAGGGTGCCGGCCAGCGTGGCGAGGGTGAAGCGGCGACGGGTGATGGAAAGGGGGTTCATGGTTGCGTGTCTCCTTGGATGATGTGGTGCGCATGCAGCAGGTCAAGCTCGGCATCGGTGTAGCCCGCCTCGCGCAGCAGCGCGCGCGTGTGTTCGCCCAGGCGTGGCGGATCCAGGCGCAGGCCCGGTCGCGCACCGTCCAGCGTGACGGGCAGCAGGGGCACGCGCGTGGTGCGGCCGTCGGGCAGGGTGAGCGGCGCAAGGCCACCCGTGGCATTGAGGTGCGGGTCGTCGAACAGCGCCTGCGGCTGCGTGATGGGCGCAAAGGGCAGGCCGTGCTTCTCGAACACGGCTGCCAGCTCGGCCGCGCTGAACTGCGCGAGGTGCGAGCGCAGCAGCGGCATCATCCATTCGCGGGCGCGCACCCGGTCGTTGTTGGTGGCCAGGCGCGGGTCGGCCTTCAGCTCGCCGAGCTGGAAAGCCTCGCAGAACAACGCCCACTGCGTATCGCTCACCACGGCCAGGAAGATCTGCTCGCCATCCTTCACGGTGAACACGTCGTACACCGCCCAGGCCGAGATGCGGCTGGGCATGGGCGCGGCGGGCTGGCCCGTCACGGCGAACTGCATCATGTGCTGCGCCACGAGGAACACGTTGTTCTCGAACAGCGCCGCCTGCACCTCTTGCCCGCGCCCGGTCTGCTCGCGCGCGCGCAGCGCGGCCATGGCGCCGATGGCGCCGAACATGCCGCCCATGATGTCGTTCACGCTCGTGCCCGCGCGCAGCGGGTCGCCGGGGCGGCCCGTCATGTAGGCCAGGCCGCCCATCATCTGCACCACCTCGTCGAGGGCCGTGCGGTGGTCGTAGGGGCCTGGCAGAAAGCCCTTGTGGCTCACGTATACCAGGCGCGGGTGCAGGGCGGACAGGCTCTCGTAGTCCAGCCCCAGCTTCTTCATGGTGCCGGGCTTGAAGTTCTCGCTCACCACGTCGGCGGTAGCGATGAGGCGCAGCGCCGCCTCCTTGCCCTCGGGCGTCTGCAAGTCGAGCGCCACGCTCTTCTTGTTGCGGTTGAACATGGGGAAGAACCCCGCGCCCGAGCCCAGCAGCTTGCGCGTGTTGTCGCCCGCGATGGGTTCGATCTTGATGACCTCGGCCCCCAGGTCCGCCAGCACCATGCCGCAGGTGGGGCCCATGACCATGTGGGTGAATTCGATGACGCGCACGCCCGCGTAAGGCAGGTGGGTGGTGTCAGACATTCGCGGCCTCCTGTGCAAACCCCTTGGGCAACCCGGCCTCGGGCGTCATGCCGTACAGCGGCTCGCCGGGCAGCCCAGCCTGCAGCGGTTCGCGCGCAGCCATGAGCCGGTTCAAATCAATGCCGGTGCGCACACCCATGGCCTCGAACATGAAGACGAGGTCTTCGGTGACCACGTTGCCCGAGGCGCCCGGTGCATAAGGGCAGCCGCCCAGGCCGCCGAGCGAGCTGTCGAAGGTGCGCACGCCCACGTCATAGGCGGCCAGGCAGTTCGCCAGGCCCAGGCCGCGCGTGTTGTGCAGGTGGGCCGCGCCCGTGCGTTCGCCGATCTCGGCGCGCACGCGGTTGAACAGGCGCCGCACCTGGGCCGGGTTGGCCATGCCCGTGGTGTCCGAGAGGCCCGATTCGTCGGCCCCGGCCTCGATCACGGCGGCGGCGAGCCATACCACGTCGTCCTCGGCCACCGCGCCCTGCAGCGTGCAGCCGAAGGCGGTGGAGATGCCTGCCTCGATCTTCACGCCCGGCGCGCGCTCGTCGCGCAGGCGCACGATGCGTGCCAGTTCCTCGACCATGTCTTTGCGCGTCTTGCGCACGTTGGCCAACGAATGCGCTTCGCTGGCCGACACCGGCAGCGTGAGCTTGTGCACGCCCGCCGCCAACGCCGCCTCGGCGCCGCGCAGGTTGGGCACCAGCGCCATCACGGTGAGCCCGGGCAGCGCGAGCGCATGGCGCACGACCTCGGCCGCGTCGGCCATCTGGGGCAGCAGCCTGGCCGGCACGAACGAGGCCACCTCGATCTCGCGGATGCCGCTGGCGTACAGCGCATCGATCCAGCGCAGCTTGTCGGCCGTGGGCATGGTGGCCTTCACGGACTGCAGGCCATCGCGCGGGCCGACCTCGCTGATAAGGACTTCGGGGGATTGAGTGGGCATGGTTTATTCTGTAAGATAGAACATCGTTCTTACCTTCAAATAATGGCGCGTCTTCTCGGGCGCTGTCAACCCAGGAGTCGCCCATGCCCCGCAAAGCCCAGACCGAATCGGTGGCCGATGCATCCGCCGCGCCCGGCGGCGCCGCCGCCGTGGACCGCGCGCTCTCGCTGCTCGCCGCTTTCCGCACCGGCGACCAGGCCCTTTCGCTGGCCGAACTCGCGCAGCGCACGCGGCTGTACAAGAGCACGGCGCTGCGCCTGCTC
>JASLFM010000563.1 GCA_030150585.1 Acidovorax sp. | reverse complement strand
ATCATGATCGGCCGCGCCGCCCAGGGCAGACCGTGGATCTTCCGCGAGATCGGCCACTTTCTGGCCACGGGCGAACACCTGGCACCACCGCTGGTGGCCGAGGTGCGCCGCCTGCTGCTGGAGCACCTGCAGGACCACTACGGCCTGTATGGCGAGGCCAGCGGCGTGCGCAGCGCGCGCAAGCACATCGCCTGGTATGTGCGCGCGCTGCCGGGCGGCGAGGCGCTGAGGCAACACATCAACACCATTGAGGACTGCGCGGTGCAGTGGCAGGTGGTGGCCGACTATTTCGACGCCCTGGGGGCGCGCATGGACCGGCTGCCACCCGCGCGCGAGGATGCCGACGCGGACCCGGAATCGAGGGAACAACCGAATGAGCAAGAACAACATTGAACAATCCGTGCGCGAGAGCCTGCAGGGCTACTTTCGTGATCTGGGCGGCGAGGCGCCGGACGGCGTGTACGACATGGTCGTGCGCCTGGTGGAAAAGCCGCTGCTGGAAGTGGTGATGAGCCATGCCGACAACAACCAGTCCCGCGCGGCCGAATGGCTGGGGCTGAACCGCAACACGCTGCGCAAGAAGCTCGTGGAGCACAAGCTGCTCTGACGGAGCTTCGAAAAATATAGCTGTCAGCGCTTGTCCGACAAGCGCTGGAGCCAGGTTTCAATTCAAACTATCCTGACCATCATGAACGCACTCCTCTCCGTCTCCGACAAGACCGGCATCGTCGAATTCGCGCAGGCGCTGCATGCCCTGGGCATCCGCCTGCTGTCCACCGGCGGCACCGCCAAGCTGCTGGCCGATAACGGCCTGCCCGTCACCGAGGTGGCCGAGGTCACGCAGTTCCCCGAGATGCTCGACGGCCGCGTGAAGACGCTGCACCCCAAGGTGCACGGCGGCCTGCTGGCGCGCCGCGACGTGGCCGCGCACATGGCGGCGCTGCAAGAGCACGGCATCGACACCATCGACCTGCTCGTGGTGAACCTCTACCCGTTCGAGGCCACGGTGGCCAAGCCCGGCTGCACGCTGGCCGACGCGATCGAGAACATCGACATCGGCGGCCCCGCCATGGTGCGCAGCGCCGCCAAGAACTGGAAGGACGTGGGTGTGATCACCAGCGCCGACCAGTACGCGGCCGTGCTGGCCGAACTGAAGGCGGGTGGCAAGCTGAGCGACAAGCTGCGCTTCGCGCTGTCGGTGGCCGCGTTCAACCGCATCGCGCAGTACGACGGCGCGATCAGCGACTACCTCTCGTCCGTGCAATTCGAGGAGGACAAGCTCGCCGAGGCCTACGTGCCCGAGCGCTCGCTGTTCCCCGGCCAGTCCAACGGCCAGTTCATCAAGGTGCAGGACCTGCGCTACGGCGAGAACAGCCACCAGCAGGCGGCCTGGTACCGCGACCTGTATCCCGCGCCGGGTTCCATCGTCACGGGCGTGCAACTGCAGGGCAAGGAGCTCTCGTACAACAACATCGCCGATGCCGACGCGGCCTGGGAGTGCGTCAAGAGCTTCAAGCTGCCGGCCTGCGTGATCGTCAAGCACGCGAACCCTTGCGGCGTGGCCGTGGGCACGAGCGCGCTCGAAGCCTACAACAAGGCCTTCCAGACCGATCCTACGAGCGCCTTCGGCGGCATCATCGCTTTCAACCGCCCGGTGGATGGCACGGCGGCGCAGCAGGTGAGCAAGCAGTTCGTCGAGGTACTGATGGCGCCTGACTTCACGCCCGAGGCGTTGGAAGTATTCAAGGCCAAGGCGAATGTGCGCCTCATGAAGATCGCACTGCCCCCAGGCGGCGCGACTGCCTGGGAGCAGGGCCGCAACGCCATGGACGCCAAGCGCGTCGGCTCGGGCCTGCTGCTGCAGACCGCCGACAACCACGAGTTGCAGCTGCCTGATGTGAAGGTTGTCACCGTCAAGCAGCCCACGCAGGAAGAAATGCAGGACCTGCTCTTCGCCTGGAAGGTCGCCAAGTACGTGAAGAGCAATGCCATCGTGTTCTGCAAGGGGGGCATGACCATGGGCGTGGGCGCGGGCCAGATGAGCCGCCTCGACTCCGCGCGCATCGCCAGCATCAAGGCCGAGGCTGCGGGCCTGAGCCTCAAGAACACCGTGGTGGCGAGCGACGCCTTCTTCCCCTTCCGTGATGGCCTCGACGTGGTGGTGGACGCGGGCGCGACCTGCGTGGCCCAGCCCGGCGGCTCCATGCGCGACCAGGAAGTGATCGACGCTGCCAACGAGCGCGGCGTGGCCATGGTGTTCACGGGCGTGCGCCATTTCCGCCACTGAGCCCACACCGGACGACGCGCCCCCGCCGCGGCCCCGCTGGGTGGGCGCGGCGCTGGTGGCCCTCATGGTGCTCGTGGTTCTGGGCCTGCTCAACGTGGGCTGGCGCATCCTGTCGCCCAGCCCCACGGCCTCCGCCATGCAAGCCATGCTGCAGGCGCGCCCCGAGCTGGCCGAGGGCCTGGCGCAGATCGAGGGCTCGGACTGCATGCGCTGCCACGGCCTGGAGCGGCGCTACGTGGGGCCGTCGTTCCAGCAGATCGCCGAGCGCTACCGCGGCCGCGCCGATGCGGAGGACTACCTGGCCCGCAAGATCCGCGGGGGCAGCGTTGGTGAATGGGGGCGCACGGTGATGCCGCGCCACCCCCAGGTCACCGAAGAGCAGGCGCGGCACATGGCGCAGTGGCTGCTGGCGCTGCCGCGCTGATCAAACCTTGACCAGTTGGCCCGGTGCGCCAACGCGCACGGCGAGCGAGGCATCGGTGCTCGCCGTGTACTGGCGGCTCGTGATCGTGCTCACGTACACCCAGTCCGCGCGGCAGGCGCCGGGCGTGGCCGTCACCACCATGTAGCCGCGGCGCGAGGTGTCGCAGTACTTGAGCGGCTTGATGAGCTGCTGCAGTGCGCCGGCGAGCAGAGCCGGGTTTTCCTTGGGCAGGTATTCCTCGAAGCCGGGCGAACTCACTGAAGAGGTGGCGAACTCCACGCCCACGGCGTTGCCGTTCATGTCCTGCAGTTCATTGGCCCAGGCGTTGTGCGTGTCCCCCGCGAGCACGACGAGGTTCTTGCCGAGCTGGCGCGCCATGCCGAGCACCGTTTCGCGCGCGGCCTGGTAGCCGTCCCAGGCGTCGAGGTTGTAGGGAATCGACGGTTGCGCGAGGATGGCTTTCTCGGCGGCCGTGAGGGTGGCGGGCGCGCCCTGGGCCTTGGCCACGAGCGCTGCGTACTGCGATACCGACACGCCCGCACCGGGCTGGATGGTTTCCACCAGGATGGGCGCGGGAATGTTCATGCGGCCCATGAGCACCTGCTGCCCCAGCACCTGCCATGTAGCGGTGGATGCCGCCATCTGCTGCTGCAGCCACTGGGTCTGCGCGGCGCCCATGAGCTGGCGCGCAGGGTTGCCCACGGCGGCCGTGAAGCCGGCGGCATCGAAGCCGCTGGCCTTGAAGAAGGCCGCATAGTCGAGTTGCTGGTCGCGTCCGATCACGCGCGTGTCGAGCATGTGCAGCGCCAGCAGGTCGCCGAACGCGAAGCTGCGGTAGATCTGCTCGGGCCGCGCGGTGCGGGTGGGCATCCACTCGTGGTAGGCCTGCATCGCGGCGGCCTTGCGCGCTGTGAAGCTGCCTTCGTTCGGCTGGTGGTTCTCCGCGCCGTCCATCCAGGTATCGTTGGCGAACTCGTGGTCGTCCCACACCGCGATCATGGGCGCGGCCGCGTGCAGGGCCTGCAGGTCGGCATCGCTCTTGTATTGCGCATGGCGCTGGCGGTAGTCGGCCAGCGTGAGAATCTCGGTCGCGGGCTGCGACAGGCGGCCCAGTGCCCCCGCGTTGCCCGAGGCGTAGCCGCCCTGGCCGTATTCGTAGATGTAGTCGCCCAGGTGCACCGTGGCGTCGAGGTCGTTGCGGCGCGCCGCGTCGGCATACACGTTGAAGTAGCCGGCTGGGTAGTTGGCGCACGAGAACACCGCGAGCTTGACCTGCGCCACCGAACCCGTGGGCAGCGTGCGCGTGCGTGCCGTGGGCGAGGCTGTGCCGTAGGCGCGGAAACGGAAGTAGTAGGCTGTGGCGGGCTTGAGGCCCGTGGCGTCCACCTTCACCGTGAAGTCCTTGGCTGCCGTGGCGCTCGCATCGCCGCGTGCCACGATGGTGGTGAATGCGGCGTCGCTGGCCAGTTCCCATTGCATGGGGATGTCGGCCTGATAGCCGGCGGGCGGCGTCACGCGCGTCCACAGCACCACGCGGTCGGCCAGCGGGTCGCCGCTCGCCACGCCGTGGGCGAAGCGCACGTCCACGCCCCCGTCGCCATCGCCGCCGCCGCAGGCCGCAAGCGGAAGGGTCGCCACGGCGCCCGCGCCCCATGCGAGTTGGCGCACGAAGCGGCGGCGGCTACCGTCGCTTGGCCCGGGGGCGGCGTCGCGCAGCAGGTGGGTGAGGGGGCGGTGGGTCATGGGGCGCTTCTCCTGTGCAGGTCAAATGCACAAGAGTCGCAGGGGCCCATGACAGGGCCGTTAAGCCGGAGCTGCGCGAGGGGCGGTTGCCCGCGTTACCGGGGCAGGGCGCGGAACGCTTCGCGCGCAGCGGCCACCGTGGCGTCGATGTCTTCGGCGCTGTGCGCGGCGCTCACGAAGCCGGCCTCGTACAGCGCGGGCGCGATGTACACGCCGCGGTCGAGCAGGCCGTGGAACAGTGCGTTGAAGCGCGCGCCGTCGGTTTTCATCACCGCGGGGTAGTTTTGCGGCAGCTGGGGCAGCAGGAAGAAGCCGAACATGCCGCCCTGGCTGTCGGCGCAGAATTCCACGCCTTCGGCGCGGGCCGCGCCGGCCAGGCCATCAATGAGCGAGCGGGTCTTGGCCGACAGCGCATCGAAGAAGCCCGGCTTGGCGATCTCGCGCAGCGTGGCCAAACCACAGGCCGTGGCCACGGGGTTGCCCGAGAGCGTGCCGGCCTGGTACACGGCGCCAAGCGGCGCGAGATGCTCCATGATCGCCCGCGGTCCGCCGAAGGCCGCAAGCGGCATGCCGCCGCCGATGACCTTGCCGAGCACGGTGATGTCGGGCTTGAAGCCGGGAATGTCTTTGGCGTACACGCTTTGCGCGCTGCCCAGCGCCACACGGAAGCCCGTCATTACCTCGTCCATCACGAGCAGCGCGCCATGCTCCGTGCACAGCTCGCGGCAGCGCTGCATGAAGGGCACGCTCGCGCGCACGAAATTCATATTGCCCGCGATGGGCTCGATCATCAGCCCCGCAATGTCCTTGCCGTGCAGTGCGAAGGCTTCTTCCAGTTGGGCGATGTCGTTGTATTCGAGCACCAGCGTGTGCTGCACCACTTCGGGCGGTACGCCCGCGCTCGTGGCATTGCCGAAGGTGGCCAGGCCCGAGCCAGCCTTCACGAGCAGGGCGTCGGCATGGCCGTGGTAGCAGCCGTTGAACTTGATGATCTTGCTGCGGCCCGTGGCGCCGCGCGCGAGGCGGATGGCGCTCATGCCGGCCTCGGTGCCCGAGCTGACCAGGCGGATCATCTCCATCGAGGGCACGAGGCGCAGGATTTCCTCGGCCAGCTCGACCTCGCGCTCTGTGGGGGCGCCGAAGCTGAAGCCCTCCAGTGCGGCCTTCTGCACGGCCTCCAGCACGGCCGGGTGGCCGTGGCCCAGGATCATGGGGCCCCAGGAGCCGATGTAGTCGATGAAGCGCTGGTTGTTGGCGTCCCAGAAGTAGGCACCCTGCGCGCGCTTGACGAAGCGGGGCGTGCCGCCCACCGCCTTGAAGGCGCGCACGGGCGAATTCACCCCGCCGGGGATGAGCGCCTTGGCGCGCTCGAACAAAGGAATGTTGAGATCAGTGCTTGGTGTCATGGGGGGGCATCACGAAGCCTTCGAGGGGCGCCGTGTCTTCAAAGGACGGCGGCTCGGCCGCCTCGTTGTCTCCGTCGGCCTCGTCCGGGGCCTGGGCCCAGAACATGCGGTCCGGCAGGATGTGGCCCATGCCGGGCCGGAAGCCGTTGTCGAGGCAGCGGTCCAGGTAGGTGAGCGCCTCGCTCGTGGCCTCGCCCAGGTCGCTGCCGTTGGCCACGAGCGCCGCGAGCGCGGCCGAGAGCGTGTCGCCTGCGCCCGCGAAGGTGGCCTCGAACAACTCGAACTTGCCGCTGCCCAGCACCGCCTGCGGCGAGGCCAGCACGTTCTCGACGAACTGGTCGGGCGCGGGGATGCCGGTGACGAGCACGTACGGCACGCCATGCTCGGATGCAGCCATGGCCAGGTCGCGCGCCGAGGGGCGGCGCTCGCTGCCCCAGTCGGGCAGCAGCCAGCGCCAGAGCGTGCTGTGGTTTCCTACCAACACCGAGGTCTGGGGCAGCAGCAGCTCCTGGAAAGCGTCGTGGTACTGGTCGATGAGGTCGTCCTGCCACCACGACAGATTGGGCATGTAGGCGATGACCGGCACATCGGCATAGTCGGCCGCGATCTGCGCGATGGCGCTGAGGTTCTCGGGGCTGCCCACGAAGCCGACTTTGATGGCCTGCACGGGCAGGTCCTCGAGCACGGTGCGCGCCTGCTCGGAGACCGCTTCGTCATCGAAGGGGAAGTGATCGAACACCTCGGCCGTGTCACGGGCGTAGGCGCCGGTCACCACGGCGATCGGGTGGCCGCCAACGGACGCGATAGCGGTAATGTCGCCCGTCAGTCCGCCTGCTCCGCTGGGGTCGCAGGCATTGAAGGCTAGCACGCAGGCGGGGTTCGCGTCCTCGGGCACATCGTCCTGAAGATCGTCGGCAGGAGAAGAGGGGGGCGTGGTGGAGGTCATGCCAGGGCTCGGGCAAAAAGGGTAGCGGGGGTAGCGCCAAAGCCGCAGCCCAGGGTTATGGCTAGATACAATCGTTGCATTCTATGTGAAGGCCCATTAAGCTGTGACCGAACCTAAAACTTGGATGTGTTTGATC
>JASLFM010000548.1 GCA_030150585.1 Acidovorax sp. | reverse complement strand
CAGGATCAGCAGCCAGGACTGGCCCACGATGATCTCGGGGATGACGATGGTCAGCACGGGCAGCACGGCCACGAGGCCCTTGAGCGGAAACTCGTAGCGCGCCACCATGTAGGCGAAAGGCACGCCCACGAGCACGGTGCACGCCGTGACGGAAAAGCCCAGCACCAGCGTGTTCCAGAACGCCTGCACGTACTGGCTGTCGCGCGCCAGCGCGGCGAAGGCGGCGAGGGAGTAGGCGCCCGACTCGTCCAGCACGCTGTTGCCGAACAGCACGGCCAGCGGGTAGAGCACGAAGAACAGCAGCAGGGCCAGGCTCACGGCCGTCAGCAGGCCCCAGGGCCACCAGTTGATTTTCATGTCGGCTGCCCCTGTTTCAAGCGGCGGCGGGCGCCACCACGCGGCTGTGCGCGGGCACCAGCACCTGTACCAGGTCGCCGGGCTGGAAGTCGGCCACGGTATTGCCCGCGTGCTGCTCCACGCGGATCTCGGGGCCGTCCTGCAGCTGCACGCGGTAGGCCGTCTTGAAGCCCAGGTACTGGCGGCGCAGCACCTGGCCGGGCAGGGCGTTAGGCACATGCGGCGCGGGCGCCATGAGCGAGAGGTCCTCGGGGCGCGCGACCAGGATGCCCTGGCCGGCCAGGGGCTGGCCGCCCAGCACGCCGTCGAGCTCGCGCCCCGCGAGCTGGTAGCGCACGCGGGCGGGCGCGCCGTCCTGCGGCGCCTCGGCCAGGGCATCCGCGGGTACGTGTGCGGGCACGGGCAGCACGTTGGCCGAGCCGATGAAGTCGGCCACGTAGGCGTTCACCGGCGTGCCGTACAGCTCCTCGGGCGTGCCCAGCTGGGCGATGCTGCCGCGGTCCATGATGGCGATGCGGTCCGACATGGCCAGGGCCTCCTCCTGGTCGTGGGTCACGAACACGGTGGTGATGCCGGCCTCGCGCACCAGGTCCAGGATCACGTCGCGCATCTGCAGGCGCATCTTGGCGTCGAGGTTGGACAGCGGCTCGTCCATGAGCAGCACGCGCGGGCGGATCACCAGCGCGCGCGCCAGGGCCACGCGCTGGCGCTGGCCGCCGCTCATTTGTGCGGGGTAGCGGTCGGCCAGCGCGGCCAGGCCCACCTTGTCGAGCGCCTCGTTCACGCGGCGCGCGATCTCGGGTCTGGCCACCTTGCGCGCGCGCAGGCCATAGGCCACGTTGTCGAAGGCCGTCTTGTCGGGGAACAGCGCGTAGTCCTGGAACACCATCCCGATGTCGCGGTGGTGGGTGGACACGCGCGTGACGTCGTCCCGGTCGAACAGCAGACGGCCGCCATCGGGTTCGTAGAAGCCCGCGATGCAGCGCAGCAGTGTGGTCTTGCCGCAGCCGCTGGGGCCCAGCAGGGTGTAGAACGCGCCGTCCGGAATGTGCAGCGACAGGTGCTGCAGCACGGTCTGCCCGCCGAATTGCTTGACGATGCCGTCGATGGTGATGGAGGCCATGAAAGGATGGAGGCTGAAACTGGGCTCCGATCCTAGGAAGCACGGTGGCCTCCCACAAGCGCCGATTTATTGGGCTTGCCGTTAGTTTTTCTAACGGATTACACCCCTAAGATGGTTGCGCCGAAAATGCGCAGCCCTTGCCTGGGCTGCCCTCCCCCACTTCACCATGCTGCCTCTTTGCTTCGTTGATCCCCACTCCCGGCCCGCCCGTGCGCCGCGCGGTGCGTGCAACGGCGGGGCCGTGCAGGGCTGACGCCGGGCTGTGGCCAAACGCGTGCTGCCCCCGCTCAAGGCGCTGCGTGCCTTCGAGGCTGCCGCGCGCCATGCCAGCTTCACGGCGGCGGCCGATGAGCTGAGCATCACCCACAGCGCGGTGAGCCAGCAGGTCCGCATCCTGGAAGACTATCTGGGCCACGCGCTTTTCGCGCGCGAGGCGCGCGGCGTGCTGCTGCTGCCGCATGCGCGCGACTACTTCCTGGAAGTGCAGGCCAGTCTGGACCGTATTGCCGCCGCCACCCAGGCCGTCAAGTCGCCGGGCGAGCGGCGCGTGCTGCGCGTGTGCACTTCGCCCTCGCTGGCCATGAAATGGCTGATCCCGCGCCTGGCGGGCTTTCAGGCGCTGGCGCCCGAGGTCGAGGTGCAGCTCTCGACCCTGGGACGCCCGTTCATCGAGCGCGCCGACGCGGGCAACGACGTGGTGATCCGACGCACGCCCATGCAGCGGCCCGAGCACACCTGCGTGCGCTGCCTGGACGACTACCTGCTGCCCGTGGCCTCGCCACGCTTCATCCAGAAGAACCGCATCCACGCCGTGGCCGACTGCCTGGGCCACCCGCTGCTGCAGGTCAGCGGCAGCATGGACGCCTGGCCGCGCTGGTTCGGCCTGGCGGGGCTGGAGGTGCCGTCCCAGCTGCCCGGACCGGTGTTCGATCACCAGTTCCTGTGCCTGCAGGCCGCGATGAACGACCTGGGCCTGGCCATGGCGCCGTGGTGCCTGCTCGAAGAAGACATCCAGGCCGACCGCCTGCGCCCGCTGTTCGCCAGCCCGCGCCTGCCCGGCGTGGGGCTTTACGCCATGTACCGCACCGAGAGTCCGATGGCGGCGCTGGCCCGCCAGTTTGTCGATTGGCTGGGGCGCCTGGGGAATTTTTGAAAGGATTTGACATGCATGAGTTGGCCCCCGGCCTGTGGCTGCGCGACGCGGCCGCCGTGCGCCCCTTGCGGGACTACCGGCTGATCGCATTCGACATGGACTCCACGCTGATCTCCATTGAGACCGTGGACGAACTGGCCGAAGCTGCGGGCCGCGGCGCCGAAGTGGCGGCGATCACCGAGGCGGCGATGCGCGGCGAGCTGCCCGACTACAAGGACAGCCTGCGCCGCCGCGTGGCCCTGCTGCGCGGCCTGCCGCAAAGCGCGCTCGACGCCGTGTACGAGCAGCGCCTGCGCCTGAACCCCGGCGTGCCCGAGCTGATCGCGGCCTGCAAGGCGGCGGGCCTGCGCTGCATCCTCGTGACCGGGGGCTTCACCTGCTTCACCGACCGGCTGCGCGAGCGGCTCGGGCTGGACGATGTGCGCGCCAATGTGCTGGAGCTGCAGGACGGCCGGATCACAGGGCGGTTGCTGCCCCAGCCTTGGGGCGACATCGTGGACGGTGCGGAAAAGCGCCGCATGCTGCTGCAGACCTGCGCCGCCATGGGCATCGACGCGGCGCAGTCCATCGCCATGGGCGATGGCGCCAACGACCTGCCCATGATGGACGCGGCGGGCCTGGCCGTGGCCTACCGCGCCAAGCCCGTGGTGCGCGCGCAGGCCGACGTGGCCATCGACACGGGCGGCCTGGACCGGCTGCTCGACGTGCTGCGCTGACCTACATCACCAGCGCGCGGCCCGCCATTGCGAGCCAGTCGCGCCGGCGCAGCGTGGGGCGCTGGTGCAGCGTCGTGTAGCCGTGGGCCGCGATGCGGTCGAGGATGCGCAATCCGCCCTGCACGACAAGGCGCAGCTCCCAGCCCGCGCGGCCCGGCAGCCGGTGCACCAGGGGGGCGCCGCTTTGCATCAGCGCGCGCGCCCATTGGACGCAGTCTGCTATCAAAAGAAGAGTCTCTGGCGTGGACCGCTGCGCCTGCAGGCCGGCGCGGTCCACCCCGTGCGCTGCGCAGTCCGCGTCGGTGAGGTAGTGGCGGCCGCGTGGAATGTCCACGCTGAGGTCCTGCCAGAAATTGATGAGCTGCAGCGCCGAGCAGATCGCGTCGCTCTGCGCCAGAGCGGCGCTGTCCTGCACGCCGTACAAGTGCAGCAGCAGCCGCCCCACGGGGTTGGCCGAGCGGCGGCAGTAGTCGAGCAGCTCGGCGCGGGTGGCATAGCCGCTGGCGTCACGGGTTTTTTCCACGTCCTGCACGAAGGCGCTGAGCAGGTCGTCGAGCAGCGGCACGGGCAGGCCGTGGGCGCGCAGCTGTGCCTGCAGCGGGCCGAAGACAGAGGCCCAGCGCGGGCCGGGTGCGGCGCCGCCCGCCACCGCGGCAAGTTCCGCGCGGTAGGCCGCCAGGTCGGCCAGCCGCTCGGCGGGCGGGGCGTCGCCCTCGTCGGCGATGTCGTCGGCCGTGCGCGCGAAGGCATAGATGGCCGCGATGGGTGGGCGCAGGCGGGGCGGGCACAGCAGCGAGGCGACCGGAAAATTCTCGTAGTGCGTGACCGGCTGTGCCTGCGAAGGGGCTGTGGGCGGCGAAAGGGGCGGGGGTGGTGGAAGGCTCACGGGCCGGATTGTCGCTGCTGCGCCGGAGGGGCATGGCCTTGACAATGCCCGCCGGCTTCACATAGATTACTAACCAGTCAGTCATTAATTGACGATCCCATCAACCAACCAAACCTCCCATGCCTTACCCTTTCGCCTGCGAGCGGCCCCGTCCGGGGCTTTTTTTGTGGAGCCTGCTGGCCGTGGCGGCACTGCTGGCCGGGTGCTCCCGCCCTGAGCCGGCGCCCGAGCCCGTGCGGGCCGTGAAGCTCATCACCGTGGGTGCCGGCTCCCTGCAAACGCGCCTGGAGTACGCGGGCGAGGTGCGCGCGCGCATCGAATCGCGCCTTGGCTTTCGCGTGGCAGGCAAGATCGTGCAGCGCCATGTGGAGCTGGGCCAGCGTGTGAAGCCGGGGCAAATGCTGGCGCAGCTCGACCCGCAGGACTACGCGCTCGCGGCCGAGGCCGCGCGGGCGCAGGTGGTGGCCGCCGCGACGCAGCGTGACCTGGCGGCGGCAGACTTCAAGCGCTATGCGCAGCTCAAGGAGCAGAACTTCATCAGCGGCGCCGAGCTGGAGCGCCGAGAGGCGACGCTCAAGGCTGCGCAAGCCACGCTGGACCAGGCGCGTGCCCAGGCCTCCTCGCAGGGTAACCAGACGGCCTACACGCGCCTGGCGGCCGATGTGGCCGGCGTGGTGACCAGCATCGACGCCGAGCCGGGGCAAGTGGTCGCGGCCGGTGCGCCCGTGGTGCGCATCGCCCAGGATGGCGCGCGCGACGTGGTGTTCGCGGTACCCGAGGACAAGGTGGACCGGGTGCGCGTGGGGCAGGAAGTGCAGGTGCGCTCCTGGTCCGGCGGCGACGCCATCGCGGGCCGCGTGCGCGACGTGGCGGCCAGCGCCGATCCGGTGACGCGCACCTTCACCGTGAAGGTGGCCGTGGAGGGGCCCCAGGTGCCCGCTCTGGGCGCCACGGTCTATGCGCTGCCTGCGGCGTTTTCGCACGAGGGCGCGCAAGCCATCAAGCTGCCCACGAGTGCGCTGCGCCAGGAGGGCGGGCGGACGGCGGTGTGGGTGTTCGACGCGGCCACGGGCACGGTGCGATCGCAGGCCGTGAAGATCGCCACGGCCGATGGCAACGAGGCCGTGGTGGCCGAGGGGCTCGCGCCCGGCATGCAGGTGGTGGCCACGGGCGTGCACGTGCTCTCGCCGGGGCAGAAGGTAACGGTCTACAAGCCAAAAGTGCCCCAAGGCCAGGATGGATCGGTGCAGGATGCTGCTGAAAAAGGAGCAATGGTCAAGGTGAAGGCGCCATGAAGCAGGGCGGTTTCAATCTTTCCAAATGGGCACTCGACCACCCCGCGCTCACGCGCTACCTCATGGTGGTGCTCATGCTGCTGGGCTTTGCGGCGTACTTCCAGCTCGGGCAGGACGAGGACCCGCCCTTCACCTTCCGCGCCATGGTGGTGCGCACCTACTGGCCCGGCGCCACGGCGCAGCAGGTGGCCGAGCAGGTCACCGACAAGCTCGAGCGCACGCTGCAGGAGGTGCCCTACGCCGACAAGATCCGCAGCTACAGCAAGCCGGGCGAGTCGCAGATCATCTTCCAGATCAAGGATTCGTCCCGGGCCGCCGATGTGCCCAATGTCTGGTACACGGTGCGCAAGAAGATCGGCGACATGCGCTACACGCTGCCCGCGGGCATCCAGGGGCCGTTCTTCAATGACGATTTCGGCGACGTGTACGGCGTGATCTATGCGCTCGAGTCCGACGGCTTCAGCTATGCCGAGCTCAAGGTCTTCGCCGACGACGTGCGCCAGCAACTGCTGCGCGTGCCCGACGTGGCCAAGGTGGAGCTGTTCGGCGTGCAGGACGAGAAGCTTTACATCGAGATCTCGCAAAAGCGTCTGGCCCAGCTGGGGCTGGACATGAACCAGGTGCTGGCGCAACTTGGCCAGCAGAACGCGGTGGAGAGCGCGGGCGCCGTGCAGACGCCGCTGGACCAGGTGCAGGTGCGCGTGGGAGGCCAGTTCGGCGGGCCCGAGGACCTGCGCGCCATGCCGATCCGCGGTGCCTCGGGCGCACAGCTGCGCCTGGGCGACATTGCCGAAGTCTCTCGCGGCTATGTGGACCCGCCGGGCGTGAAGGTGCGCCACCAGGGGCGGGAGGTGATCGCGCTGGGTGTCTCCATGGCCAAGGGCGGCGACATCATCCGCCTGGGCCAGGCGCTGCACGCCGCCACCGGCCGCATCGAGAAGACGCTGCCCGCGGGCGTGCGGCTCGTGAACGTGCAGGACCAGCCCAAGGCCGTGTCCACTTCGGTCAACGAGTTCGTCAAGGTGCTCATCGAGGCCGTGGTCATCGTGCTGGCGGTGAGCTTCATCAGCCTGGGGCTGCACAAGCGGCCCGGCAGCCATCCGCTGTGGCGCCGCTATACGCTGGACATGCGCCCGGGCCTCGTCGTGGGCATCACGATCCCGCTGGTGCTGGCCGTCACCTTCCTGGCCATGTGGTACTGG